>JAFSCK010000087.1 GCA_017436785.1 Oscillospiraceae bacterium
CTTTGGTTTTCCACAGTCCTACACTCCCACGGCATCTTACAGCACTCCTTTTGTCTGTTTTTGATGCCTTTATTCTACTATAAAACTGTGTACCATGTCTTTACACACCTGTGTACTATGTTACTACACTGTACACATTGATCGCCCGCACTGCACTGTTGGTTTTGTCGGTGGTGAGTAAGTGCGCACTTGTTCATAGGCTGATATTGAATTCCCGTATATGATGTGATATACTTTTAACTCAAGGAAGAAGGTGTATTATGACATTATTTTTGACAAGCCATATCGGCGGTTCTGTTCGAAAGGATGGTCAGAGAATTCCATCTTCGCTGATAACAGACAACAATCTGGTAAATAACCTAAAAACTCGATGGCCTGAACAGGCAAAGGTTATGTTTATCGCAGCAAATCCGAAGGATATAGAAAAATCGGAATCTTACCGTAATGCTTTTCTGTATGCATTCCCATTTCATGGTATGACAATCAAAACCTATGCAGTATGCGACTGCCGGAATGAAGACATTATTGCGCAATTGTCTAATTATGATGTCATTATTCTCTCTGGAGGTCATGTTCCAACACAGAGCATCTTCTTTCAGCATATTGGGCTGAAAGAGAAACTGGACGGCTATAACGGGATTATTATCGGTATCAGCGCGGGAACAATGAACTGTGCCGAAATTGTCTATGCGCATCCGGAGCTTGACGGAGAAGCAATTGATCCGAAATATCAGCGGTTTATACAGGGACTTGGATTGACAAAGCGAATGATTCTTCCGCATTACCAAATGATAAAAGATGATGTGTTGGATGATTTGCGGGTATTTGAAGATATTGCCTATCCGGATAGCTATGGCCATGAATTCTATGCGCTGAATGACGGAAGTTATATCATTGTTGAAAATGGCATAGAAACACTATATGGTGAAGCATATCGGATCAGGGATGGACAGATTTCGATGATATGTAAGAATAACGAAAGCAGAATATTGTAATGAGAGGCAGTGATTCTATGGAGTTACCTACAAGGCAACAGAACCGATTACAGGAATATGACTATAGCGCGCCCAATGCCTATTTTATTACCATCTGCACTGAAAAAAGGAAAAATCTATTCTGGATGGATGTAGGGGCGATCGTTGATCACCCGAAAAATGTTCCCTTGACCAACCTTGGGATAATTACACAGCGGAGCATAGAGGATATTCCAAAACATTATCCGGCGATTTCTGTAGATCATTATGTAATTATGCCAAATCATATTCATTTACTGTTGCAAATCAATACAGATGTTAACGGGCGATCAATGATCGCCCCTACGATATCAACGGTAGTCAGGTTAATGAAGGGAACAGTATCCAAACAAGCTGGATTTACCGTTTGGCAAAAGGGATTCTACGATCATGTGATCAGAAATAATAACGATTATCGGGATATATGGAATTATGTTGAGGGAAATCCCAGTAAGTGGGCAGAAGATAAGCTGTATATCTGTACTCGGTAATTCCATCCTTTACAAATCCCGGACTGGCACACGATTTGTCAAGGATGCTTTCTGCTTTTGAGAATGTAGGGGAGGTCATTGGCAGCACGCACTGCACTGCCGTTTTTTGACGGTGGTGAGTAAGTGCGCCCTTTATAAAAGTAATAATGAAAAACATGGACTTTAGGTATAAAAGATGATATACTTATAACCACACCGAAAGGAGATTTTCAGATGTTTGGATTCTTCAAGAAAACAGAGCCTAATGAAGCAAAGATTGATGCTTTCTGTTCTTGGTTCCTTGCTAACAACGACAGAATCATCACAAGTGTTGAGAATAGCCAGAATGACAGAGATACCATGTTCAAGACCTTGGATGAAGTTGAAGCACAGTTGGCTGTTGTGTATCGTGATGGCTACAAGGGCGATATTCAGTTCGAGTATGGCTTCAATACCCACATTGGCAAGTGGGATTTGAACCTTTACCACCTGAATAACAAGTTCCTGATTGCCGCAACCACAAAGATTGCTGAGAAAATCAACAAAGAACTTGGCAACAAGTGGTCTGCTAATACCGCAAAATAAAGGAGAATGCACATGAATCTGAATGCGTATAAAGATAAGGTTATTGAAATCGTTATTGAACCCATGATTTCCTTCATGGAAGATTGGGACGATTGCGACTACACCACCGACGATGTTGAAGCTTGTAAGTCTTTGATTTACACCTATTTGGAAGCACTTGCCGCAATGACCGAACCTTCTGATGAAGCCATCATGGAACAGGTAAAGACCTTAGTTCTGGCTCTCAATGACTTGAACGAAAAGGCTGACTATTCCCTGATTGAAACCGAAGCAAGAGAAGCAATCTGGGAAGTGATTCAGACCAGTGCGGTTGAGTGTGGTTTGAAAGAATATGGTGATGACATCACCGAAGAATGGCGTGAATGGTAAATTTCCCCACGACATCCCATGTGGATGTCGTGGTTTGCTATATAAGGAAAACAATCCTTTACAAAACACGCCTTGTTGCATTTGAATAGGTTCAAATCCCTCCATCGCCAATAAGAAAACCACCCCGGAGGGTGGTTTCCTCTAAAGATACATCATGGAGGGATTTGATTTGCATTTTCTTCCCCGTTGGGGGAAGAAAATTATGGTGTTGCCGCCGTCGAGACCGGCGGCAAGCAACAGTCCACCGGACTGTTGCATTTGGATAGGTTCAAATCCCTCCATAGCCAATAAGAAAACCACCCCGAAGGGTGGTTTTCTTATTGGCGGAGATGGAGGGATTTGAACCCCCGCACGCCTTGCGGCGCCTAGCGGATTTCGAATCCGCACCCTTCAGCCACTTGGGTACATCTCCACAGCCTTGCTATTATAGCAGTAAGCGCAGGAAAAATCAAGGTTTTTTCGCCAGTGCCAGCACCTTATCCATCTGCTCCATCACCGCGGCGTAATTGCCCCGCACATGGGGTCGGCAGCAACCGCTGCAATCCTTAATGCCCTGTGGGGTATAGGTGAAGCTGCCTCCGCAGTCCTCTCCCAACGGATACAGGGGGCAATAGCAGAACAGGCAGTTAAACGCCTCCTCCGCCACGCCGCTGTGGCAGGGAAAAAACTCACATTCCCGATTTTGCACAAAGTCGTAATGGCTCATGGCAGCTCCTTCTTTCCGAACAGTGTCCAAGGATATTGCTCCGGCGGTTCCATCTCAAAGAGCATCCGCTGCCCTGTCACCGGGTGGTCAAAGCCCAACCGGCAGGACCACAGAGCGATGCTGCATCCGTCCTCCCTTGTTGAATACTTCCTTTCCCCCACCAGCGGCATCCCACGGCTGGAAAACTGGACACGGATCTGGTGCGTCCTTCCCGTATGCAAGTGGATCCCCACCTTTGTCATATCCTCCGCTCTACCCAGCACCCGGTAATCCAGCACCGCCTCCTGAACGCCTTTTGCCCCCTGCTGCACCACCAAGGTGGTACGCCTAGCCTTATCCCGCAGCAGCAGGTCACGCAGCGTCCCCTGCTGCCCCTCCGGGGAGCCATGGATCACCGCCAGATATTCCTTTTCAAACTGATCCTCCCGGATCTGACGGGACAGCTCCGATGCCGCCTTGGCGTTTCTCGCCAGCACCATCAATCCGCTGACCACCTGATCCAGCCGGTGTACCGTCCGCACATCCGCTTTTGCATCTCCCAGCGCCTTTCGTGCCAACTCCGGCACGCCTCCGGGATTGTCGGTAGATACCGCCCCGGCAGGCTTAACGCACACCAAAACCGCGTCATCTACATACACAAGCTCCATGATCTCACCCCTTTTCGGAATTTTACCAAATAACCGCAGATTTTTCAACCCATACTTCCCGCAAAATATCCGCCCCGCCTTTGCGCAGGATCCGCAAAAGCGAGGCGGTCAGTTATATTGAGATCAGGGGCTGTGTCAGCATTTTGCCGGCAAGCTGAGCCATTTCCTGATAAGGACGGTCATAACCGCTGTTGTGCCAGCTCACCATGATGCTCATTAATCCGGTGACGACAAAGGTGATCGCATGCCGGCGCATATCCTTTGTAACCGCGGACAGGTAGTGGGCAGGCACCGCGCTTTCCGCAACGGCATGGTGCACCGCCCGTTGCGTCAGCACGCCGCTAAGACCGCTGCTTTCCAGCGCATCCAACAACGGCTTTCGCTGATACCAAAAGTAAAAAAAATGCTCCAGTATATTTATGCCTTCTGTTTTTCTGTCCTCTTCATTCAGAGACAACCGCTCGTATTCCAGCAAGGTATGATCCAGCAGGGCATACAGCGCCCCGTCCTTACCGGAAAAATACCGGTAAAAGGATTTCCGGGGGATCCCCATTTGCTGGCACAGATCACTGATGGAGATATCCTCATACCGCTGATCCTCCATCGCCCGCAGCAGCCCTTCCTCCAGCTCCCGCTGTCTGGCTGCGGATTGTTCCGTTTTGCACAGTTTATACATATCCCCGCCTCCTCTATATATTCAGTATAACAAACATTTCAAAATAATCAACTATTTTGTGAAATTTGTATATTTTTACCTTGCAGAAATCTCTGCCTTGTGCCACAAAAGTGTCATTTTGGCGCTGGCAATTATGGGGGCGTTTCTATATAATGTAGTTAGTCATTCTGTGTCCATCTTAAAAAACGGCACAGAGAAATAAGGAGGAAGAGAAATGGCAAAAAACGCAAAAACGGACGCCAAGGGTCTGCCTAAGTTCGGTATGCGGGACAAGCTCGCATACGCCGCCGGTGACTTTGGCTGTAACATGAGCTTCTCGCTCAAGGGCACTGTCCAGACCTTCTGGCTGGTATACATGATGCTGGAAACCGGCCTGCTTTCCATCCTGCTGCTTCTGGTGCAGATCTGGGACGCGGTCAACGATCCGCTGATCGGCTCCATCATCGACTCTGACAAGCGCAAATATAAGATGGGCAAGTTCAAGACCTACATTTTCATCGGTGCCTGCGGTCTGTTGGTCGGCGGCGCAGCGGTGTTCCTGCCCTTCCCCAATGCCCCCGTGGTCCTCAAGGCTGTTCTGTTCATCGTCGGCTATGTTATCTGGGACGCATTCTACACCATCGCCAATGTCCCCTACGGCTCCATGCTCTCTCTTGTCACCGAGGACAACGGCGAGCGGGCACAGCTTTCCACTTGGCGCTCTGTGGGCTCCATGATCGGCAACATCGTCCCCATGGTCCTGCTGCCCATGCTGATCTGGCAGAAGGTGACCTATGACGGCACCACCACCTTCCTGGATAAGATCGTGATCCCCGAGGGCTTCACCAGAGAGCAGTTCCTCACCAACCCCCTGACCGGCGAAGCCTATCAGATCGGCGAGGCTGTGCTCAGCCCCGAAACCGGCAAGCAGGTTGAGATCCTGCTGGGCGAGCGTATGTTCTGGGTCGCTCTGATCATGGGCATTCTCGGCTTTATCGCCTTCCTGTTTATGATCAAGAACCTCACCGTCCGCGTTGACGAAAACTCCGTCAAGGCAAGTGAAGGCGGCGAGAAGTTCAACATCATCACCTCCTTCAGCAACTTCATGAAGAACCGTCCCGCTGTCGGCGCCACGCTGGCTGCCATGGGTATGTTCCTCGGCATGAATTCTGCTGCCACCGCCAACACCATCATGTTCGCTACTTACTTCAATAAGGCATCCATGTCCGGCGTGGTGCAGCTCATCGGCTTCCTGCCTATGTTCCTGTTCATGCCCTTCGTTAAGAAGATCGTTGAAAAGTACGGCAAGAAGGAAGCTTCCGTAGCAGGCACCATCGTTTCTCTGGTGGGCGGCGTGATCATGCTGATCTTCCCCACCATCTCCAACCCCGATGCCGCTCTCATCGTCTACCTGCTGGGTCTGGTGGTCTTTGGTCTTGGCATGGGCGTATATACCTGTGTTTCTTGGGCACTTATGGCAGACGCCATCGACTACAACGAGTGGAAGTTCGGCACCCGGGAAGAGGGCACCGTCTACTCCCTGCACTCCTTCTTCCGTAAGCTGGCACAGGGCATCGGCCCCTCCATTGTTCTGGCGGTCATGGGCGCTTTGGGCTATGTTTCCAGCCTCGGTACCATCGGCCAGTCCGCTCAGACCTCTCACAATATGTGCTGGTTGGTAGCTGCTTTGTATCTGGTCAGCGCCGTCCTGCAGTTCATCGGTATTGCCGTGATCTACAATCTGGACAAGAAGACTCTGGAAAAGATGCACGCAGAGCTTGCCGCCCGCAAGGCAAACTGATCTTATGAAAAAAATTCCCTCCAATCGGAGGGAATTTTTTTATTCCTCTGATACAGCCCCGGATCACCCATCGGTCAGCTCCTCCACCGCCGTGCGGGTGGTCGCGTCAGCTTCCTCCCATGCGGTTATCCGCTGCCCCGTCACATTACCGCTGTCCAATTCCAGTGTCACCGCCATGAAGGAGCTGAGCCCCTCGGGATTGGCGAACACCGGCACTTTTTTATCCTCGCTGTCCCACAGCTTCTCGCCGCAGAACACCGAGTTAGAATGACCGTCCAGATACACGGTCACCCCTGCGGTATTGGCAATGATCTCCGCGGTGGTGTAGGGGGTGTCCCCCGGCTCCATACCGGTATGCCCCAGCGCGATCACATACTCTGCCCCCTCCAGCCGTGCGCTGTCGATGGCGCTCTGGATCTGCTGGTAAAACTTCTCACCATCCGTTTCAAAGCCGGAGACCCCCTTTGCAGGAATGGTGATCCCCACAAAGGCAACGGTGGTATCTCCGTACTGCTCCAACCGGTAGCCGGGAAATACGGTATTCCCGGAAGCCCCATCCATAAGGGTGCAGCACACATAGTTCAGAGCCCCGGAAGCCAGCGTATCCAAACCTAGTGTCAGATCCCGGTCACCGGGCACAGCAAAGTCGTACCCCGCCGTTTCCAGCATTTCCCCAACGGCAGCCACTGCATCAGCGTCTGCTTGGGCGCTTCCGTCAAAAACATCGCCGCCATCCAGCAGCACCACTGTCTTTCCCGCATCCTCCAGCATTTTCCGATACCCCGCCACCGCGGCACAGCCCAAGCTGCCTGCCGCCGAGGGTGCATAAGCGCCGAAAATGTCGTTGGTGTACAGCAGCACCAGCTCTCCGGATTCCGGCGCTGCGGTCTGCTGGATCTGGGAAATATCTTCTCCCTTTGTCTCCTGCGGCTGTGTACCGCCGCAGCCGGAAAGACACAGCGCCAAACAAAGCAGCGCGCAACCAAGTCTACGCATAAAAAGCTCACCTTCCTTTTTGTTTCTTGAGAAAACTATAGCAAAAATACCGCCCTGCGTCAATGAACCATATGAAAATTTATAGGTTTGACGGTGGGCCTTTTGTGCTGTATAATGGACAGCGAGGTGAGGATATGGAGCTGATCTGTCCCCTGTGCGGCTGCGCACTTTCCATTGGTGAAGGAAGCGCCGTCTGTGAAAAACGCCATAGCTTTGATATTGCCCGGCAGGGCTATCTCAATCTTCTGCCGGTGCAGCAAAAGCACTCTCTGAACCCCGGCGATACCCGGCAGCAGGTGCTGGCACGGCGGGAATTTTTGGAGGGCGGCTTTTACAGCCCCATTGTAGACGCGCTGATCGCCGCCGCAAAGGAAGAACGCGCATTCGGCCCGGTCTTGGACGCAGGCTGCGGCGAGGGCTACTACAGTACCCGGCTTGCCAATGCCCTCGGTGCGCCGCTGACGGGCATCGACATTTCCAAGGAAGCGGTTCGCTGCGCCGCCGCCAAATATAAGCAGGCACAATGGCTCTGCGCCACCGCTGCCCACCTGCCGGTGGCAGACGGCTCTGTGGGACTGCTGACCAGCCTGTTTGCGGTGACCCTGCCGGAGGAATTTCACCGTGTTCTTGTCCCCAACGGGCTGTTTTTGCAGGTTTTGGCAGCGGAGGATCACCTTCTTGGGCTGAAATCCGTGATCTACCCGGAGCTGAAGCACAAAGCAAAGGACTCTGTGCCCCAGCTTCCCGGCTTTTCTCTGACCCGCAGCATTCCCATCCGTTTTTCCTTTACGGTAGAGGGTCAGCAGGTGCAGAATCTGCTTTCCATGACCCCCCATGCCCACCGCATCACCAAGGAGGGTGCCCGGCGGCTTGCCGAAACCCCTGTCTTGACCGATACTGCAAGCTGCATACTGAATATCTACCGCCCCACGGTGGAAATATAGCGATCATTCAAAAAGAGATACATGGTTGATCAACCATGTATCGCTTTTTCATCGGTTTATATGCTTTCCGCAAAGCCGGCTACAGCCCCAGCTCCTCTACTGTCGGCTTTTCCGCGCCAAGGCTGTAGCTGCGCCCATCGGAGCTTCTGTCCAAAAAGCGGTAGTCATACAGCTCACGGCGCAAGGTGGCGGGGTCATTGAAAGTGTGCCGTGTCCGCAGCAGGTCGTTGACCTCCGTTTCGGTATAAATGCGGTCAGGTTCAAAGACCTCCGCCAGATAAAACAGGGCATATACCTTCATTTTCCGCTTGGCGGGAAATGCGACCAGCTTCCCCTGCGTATCCAGAAAGTTTTTTAGGATCACCTTCATCGTTGATTCTCCCTGACAAAAAAGCCATACTCAGAATGCTTTTCAAAACCCAATTTGTGATAAAACGCCTGTTTCGATATTACATATGCTTCCGCTGCTCCCATGCCTTTGCATCGGTTCAGCGCTTCAAATACTACTGCCTTTCCCAAGCCCATTCCGCGATATTTGGGAATCGTGCAAACAGGCTCCACATAGGCATAGTCTGTCCGCCCGTCATACCAGCAGGTGCAGTGGCCGGCAAATTCCCCGGTTTCATCCGTCACGGCAAGGCACAACTCTGGGCGGCGGTTGGGCGGCTGTACCTTATTGGCAAGCATCTTCTCCAATTCCGCATCCTCGCCCTCATGGTCAAAACCCTTCCAGATAACCCTCTGGTATACAAATTCATCTTCCGGGAAGTTTATTTTGCGAATCGTGAAGCCATCCGGCAATCCATATATGATATCCTGTTCCAGACTACGGCACAGGATCGTTTCCTTCTGTTCTGCCTTGTGATAGCCAAGGCTTAAAAGAAGCGCCTGCATTTTCGCGTCGCCATCATGGACGGCAATGCCCAGACCATGATCATCTTTCAGATTGCGGTAAGCGTATTCCAGAATCTCCGGGAGTAGCTCTTCGTACCCATCCAACACAGCACAAAAGGCCTCGCCGTGGTACAGGTCATAAATTGCCGCACCCACGATCCTACCGTGCTCCTTCCATAAGCCGATGGTGGAAAGCAGAGTCCGGTCGCAATTAGGGTGGGCATACATCCATTCCCACCTTGCCCAATTCCAGTTGATGTGGATCTTGTCCTGCCGGTTTAACGCGATCAAAAAGTCACAGACCGCTTGATAGTCTCCCGGATCGTAGTGATCGAATCTCATGTAGGATCTCCTAAGCACAACAGTTTAGCCGTCAATTTTTCCACATTTTTCTCCATGCCTGTCCGCATCGGTTATCTGCCGCTTGCAATACTTCATTCTCAAGTTGATTCTTTCGCAGGCAGGACAGAAAGCTTCTGCCTTATTTCAGCAGCTTCCTCGCAAATACCCTTGTACCTTCCATGGCTTCCTCGGTTTGGAAAGAGGCTAGGTCATCCTCGTCCTCCACGCTGTAAAGCCCCACATAGTTCAGCTTGGAATGCTTGCAAAGCCGCTGCACCGCCGTTTCAAAGGGGGAAGTGGCGTAATCGCCCTCGTAGCCATGGGTGGCAATGATCGCAACTTTCTTTCCTGCCCACAAGGAGCCCTTTGCCTTGCCGTAGAATTTATTCAGCCCATAGTGCCGATCCAGCACCGCTTTCATGCAGGCAGGGCAGAACCATGCGTAGATGGGCGTTGCCAGCACCATCAAGTCTGCCCACTGAATGTCCTCCACAATGGCGTGCATATCGTCTTTTTGCACGCAGCCGTAAGACCCCTCCACCTTTTGGCAGGCATAGCAGCCCTTGCAGGGGTGTATCTCCTTGTCCGCCAAGGTCACATAGCGCACATCTGCGCCGTTTGCTTTTAATTCTTCCATAAAGGGCTTGCACAACTCGGCGGTGTTGCTCACCTTCCGCGGGCTACCCATTAAAATCAATACATTCATAAAATTACCTCCAAACCGGCAGTCACAGGACTCTTTCTCCACACAGAATGCGTTGTATTCTTCTGCTTTTCTCTTTCTTACCGTTTCCGCTCATGCACCGCCTGCAAGCTGGTCAGAAACGAAGTGATACACCTGCTCCGAGCCGGAAAGGATATGCCCCACCAGCTCCTTAGGATAGATAACGATATTAGATAGCTCCTCCAACGGCACCCAGCAGTATTCCAAGTTGATCCGCTCATGATCCAGATCATCATAGCCAAAGAAGCTGCCGTTCAGAGGGATCGCCGTCGGGTCAGTCAATTCCACCCGGTAATACAGGCTGATCTGGTGGCAAGGTCTGCTGCCCCAAGGGAAGAATATCTCCCCCACCGCCATCAGCTCCCCCACCCGGATCTCGGCGTGCAGCTCCTCTGCAAATTCCCGCTTCAGGGTTTCTGCGGTGGTCTCCATAGCGGCAACATGGCCGCCGATAATGGAATAGTCGTCATTCAACGGCTTTTGCAGCAAAATTTTCCCATCCTGAATCAGAATTCCACCGACCCGGTAAGAGAACACAAAATCCTCCGCTTTATAAAGAATGTCTCCGTGCATTTGGCACACCTCCTAAAGATATTTCGCATAAATTCTGCTGTCCTCACCGTATACATCGATGCGGTTTTCCAAATAGGTAAAGCCGTATTTCTCATACAGCCCA
>JAFSCK010000088.1 GCA_017436785.1 Oscillospiraceae bacterium
GTACTGCAAACCGCTGAGAAGTTTTACAGCAAACATCGGCAATCCCATGGGACTTGCGAGGTATGCGAGGAAAAGCAGGATCAATCCATTCTGCCAGGAATATGTTGCAAGAACGGTGATGCCCAGCAGAGTCAGCAGAAAGCTTGCGAATCCAAAGATCAGGGACGAACAGGAGATCAAGCCGATGCAGAGAAAGGTAAATATATCTATTACCAGAATAAATGGTATAAGTAAAATTTTGAGAATCAGTTTCATTTTAGTTCCTCCTCCCGTTTGGCTTTATTATAGAGAAAAACACATGAAGTTACAATGATGCAGATGATAGTTTGTGATTGAGATATCGCCCCTTTGGCAAAGTATCTATACATTTAGCTGTCGTTATGATAGGATAATTATATTTAATGAAAGGTGGAGTACATATGATAGATGCAGAGAAGATTTATTATACTCAACTTACAACATAAGTAACATAAGATTACTATGAGGGCTAGGGATATGACGATTATTAAGTTGAATGGCTGCGATAGCTGCATGAACTTCTTTGATGAGGGGCCTAAAGCCCCTACATCCATAATTTAAGGGGCTGTTGCGAACAGCCCCTTTTCGTTGCTTACTTCTCCATAATACTGCTGCCACGTTCCAGCGCCACAACGCCGGTGCGGCAGGTTTCGATGATCCCCAAAGGCCGCATGACCTCGCTGAAGGCGTTGATCTTGGAGGGCTCGCCGGTAACTTCGATGCACATATAATTGGTGGTGTAGTCGATGATCTTGGCCCGGTAGACCTCTGCGGCAGCCATGACCTCGCTGCGGGTCTCAGGAGTGTTGCGGACCTTGATGATCATCAGCTCCCGCTCCACAGAGGCATCGTTTTGCAGCAGCTTCACCTTTTTGACATTGTGGAGCTTTTTCAGCTGGTTGATGACCTGATCCCGGGTAAAATCGTCTCCCCGGAGGGTGATGGTCAGGCGGGAGTACCGGGGATCATGGGTCTGCTGACCGGTAAAGGAGTCGATGTTGAAGCCCCGGCGCATGAACAGGCCGGAAACACGGGCCACGACACCGTATTTGTTCTCAACGTAAACTGCGATGACATAACGCTTCATGCTCAAACCTCCTGTGCCTTGGTGGTGATGATATCATCCATGGAGCCGCCGGGGGGCAGCATGGGCAGGACAAATTCATCCTGATCGATCAGGGTATCGATAAGATAGGGACCATCATGCTGCATGGCCTCTGCAAAGGCGGTGCGGAACTCGTCGATATTTGTGGCTCTGGCCGCCTTGGCACCGAAGGCCTCCGCCAGCTTTACAAAGTCGGTTTTCCGCTCCAGTATGGTGCTGGAATACCGCTTGCCAAAGAAAAGAGTCTGCCACTGGCGCACCATGCCCAGCACACCGTTGTTCATCAGAACGATGGTGATGGGGGTATTATAAGTGACGGCAGTAGCCATCTCGTTCAGATTCATGCCGAAGCTTCCGTCACCGGTGATAAGCACTGTGCGGCATCCCGAGGCCATCTGGGCACCGATGGCAGCGCCTAAGCCATAGCCCATGGTGCCAAGACCGCCGCTGGAAACGAATTTTCTGGGCTTTTCAAAGGTGGTATATTGAGCAGTCCACATCTGGTGCTGGCCCACGTCTGTGGCGATGACGGTATCCTGATCCTTCAGGGCGTTGATCACATCGAAGACCTTTTTAGGGGTCATGATATCCCCGGCAGCGGATTCATTTGTTTGCTCGATCTGCTTCTGGTCGGCGCGGAAGCCTTCTACCATGGCCTTCCATTCCGGATTCTGTTTCGTTTCACACTTTTCCAGCAGCCGTGCCAGACCGGCGGCAAGATCACCCACCAGACCCACATCGACAACAACATTCTTATTGATCTCCGCAAGGTCGGCATCCAGCTGGATCTTCTTGGCGCCTCGGGCGTACTTGCTGACATTGCCGGTGGCCCGGTCACTGAACCGGACGCCGATGCCGATGATCAGATCTGCCTCCTTCTGGGCCATGGAGGAGGCGTAGCGGCCATGCATACCCTGCATACCCAAGTATCGCTCATAGGAATTGGGAATGGCGGAGATGCCCATAAAGGAGGAGCCGATGTAGCCGTCTAGCTTCTCGGCAAGTGCCATGACATCTCTGGTCAGCCCTGCACCGGCAGCGCCGCCGCCGATGTAGAGATAGGGACGCTTGGATTCCCGAATCAGAGCCACGGCTTCCTCCAGTGCAGCTTCGTCCATATCCTCCTGCGGGAAGGGAGAAACCACCCCCTGCGGGGTAAAGTCACACATGGCGACCTGCACATCCTTGGGAATGTCAATGAGGACCGGACCGGGACGGTCGGACTTGGCGATCTGGAAGGCCTCCCGGATGATATCTGCCAGCTCGTTGACATTGGTGACAAAATAATTGTGCTTGGTGATGGGCATGGTCACACCGGTGATATTGATCTCCTGAAAGCTGTCCCGGCCGATCAGGCTGGTGGGAACATTGCCGGTGATTGCCACCATGGGAACGGAGTCCAGCATGGCGGTGGCGATGCCGGTAACAAGATTGGTCGCACCGGGACCGGAGGTGGCGATCACAACGCCTACCTTTCCGGTAGCACGGGAATAGCCGTCTGCTGCATGAGCAGCGCCCTGCTCATGGGCGGTAATAATATGATTCAGCCGGTCACTGGCTTCATACAGGGCATCATAGATATTCAGTACCTGTCCGCCGGGATAGCCGAAGACATCGGTAACACCCTGCTCGATCAGGGTCTCGATCACGATCTGGGAACCTGTCAGTTTCTTTGTTTCTTGCATAGCTTACCTCCAAAAATGGGAATAAAAAAACTCCTCCGCCGCTTCCGTTACCATTTGGTAAACAGAAGAGACGAAAGAGAACAGTTGTATTCTTCTTCCGCGGTACCACTCTTCTTCGCCCGTTGGGCGCACTCCAGAGGCCAACACCTCCTGACTCTGTTACGGGAGCTCCCGTCTGCCTTTACTCTCCATGTTTTCAAGACAGCCACTCCATGGTGATCTTCGCCCGAAGGGTCTGATGCCTTCCACCAACCGGCACCTCTCTGAAAAAGACTGAAATCAGGTTACTTGTCCATTTCGTTGTGTTTGCATGTATTATATCTGCTGGAAGGACATTTGTCAATTGGAAAATTACAGATCGGTGGACATGGTTTTTCAAAGTAGACAGGACGGCCTTTTTGTGTTATGCTAACAATGATTCTAAAAAGGGCATGGGAATACAATGATGAACAGAAAGAGAATGCAGCGGCTGATTTCCGCGATGATGATACTCTCCCTTGCTGCAGGAATGCTGGCAGGCTGCGGCAAAAAAGGACGCGTTACCAACGAGACGGAGGAGACGACCCTCGGCATCGATGTAGCCCGGTATCAGGGCACCATCGATTGGCAGGAGGTAGCCTCTGCCGGCATAGAATTTGCTATGGTTCGGGTAGGTTATCGGTCCATGTCGGATGGTGTCATTAAGGAAGACAGCAATGGCCGGTACAATCTTCAGGAGGCAACAAAAGCTGGGATCCCTGTAGGCGCCTATTTCTTCTCTACGGCCCTTTCTGAGGAGGAAGCTGTGGAGGAAGCCCAGTGGGTGGCGGCCCTGATCGCCGGATATCCCATCACCTATCCCGTGGTCTACGACTGCGAAAACTACAATGACCCCAACAGCCGCCAGTATGGTATGACCCTGCGGGAGCGCACCAATGCGGCGCTGGCATTCCTTGAGGAAATTGAGAAATTGGGCTATGAAGGTATGTTCTATGCCTCCAAGGGAGACATGGAAAACAGCAAGCGCTGGGACATGGAGCGGATCGAAAATGACTATAAGGTCTGGGTGGCCCAGTATCCTCTGGAGCCCTATCCTAAGACCCCGGAAACCAGTTATTCCGGCATCCACCAGATGTGGCAGTATTCCATGGAGGGTCAGATTCCCGGTATCAAGGCCCCGGTGGATTTGAATATTGCCTACTTCGGCTATGACGGCATCGAACCTGCCAAGAGCAAAACAGTTCCGGAAGAAGTGGAGCCGGATATCGAAGCGATGATGGACTTTGACGAAGTCAATGAGGAAGTGACGGCCAAGGACGAGACCAATCTGCGCAGCATTCCCAGTCAGGATACGGATTCTCAGGTGCTGAGGAAGCTGAAAAACGGAGAAGTGGCCCAACGGATCGCAGTCAGCAGCAGCGGCTGGTCCAAGCTGCTGCTGGAAGGGGAAACCTACTATGCCGTTTCCAGCTATCTGACTACCAATCTGAATGGTGATGATGTCCATATCAGCAGCGGAGGGGAAGCGGACAGCAGCCAGATCCAGACCCAGTTCCAGCCGGCCTCCTATACCGTTACTGCCAAGGATACCGTAAACCTAAGAAGCCTGCCCAGCGTGGAGCACCCGGATGTGAAGGTGATCGCCCAGCTGAAAAATGGAGACACAGCAAGTTGTGTTGGAACCAGTGACAATGGCTGGTCAAAGCTGAACTACCGCGGCACCACCTGCTATGCTATCAGCAGCTATTTAAAGCAGGTAGAGGGCAGCGCTGCGGTGGCGATTTCCGGGGAAGAGGATGTGGATATGGCTTTTGCGGAGGTCAAGGAAACGGTCACCGCCAAGGATAAGGTCAACCTGCGGACCCGTCCCAATACCGAAGCAGGAAAATCCGAGATCATTACCCAGCTCTACGAGGGCGATGTGGCGACCCGGGTGGGTGTCAGCAGCAACGGCTGGTCCAAGCTGATCTACAATGACATGGTTTGCTATGCTGTTTCCCGGTATCTGGTGGCGGCGAAGGTGATGGATAACTCCGAGCCGGAGATCGAAACGGAATTTGAGGAAGTCAACGATCAGGTGACAGCAAAGGTAGAGGTCAATCTGCGGACCCTGCCCAGCACAGAGGACCCTGCCTGTAAAGTGGTTGCAAAACTGAGAAACGGTGAGATCATTCGCCGTACCGGCATCAATCAGGATGTGGGCTGGTCCCGGGTGATTTACGATGGACAGATCCTTTACTGTGTCAGCAATTATCTGAAAATTGTAGAATGAGGCATGAATCATGGAACTGACGATTCGCAAGGGAACCGCAGCCGATACGGAGCAGTTTCTTGCACTGCTGGATACGGTTCGGGAAAACATGGAGCATAAGGAATGGTTTTATCTGGATCCCCATGATTTTGTCCGGGAAAAAATGAAAAATGGGAAAATGGAGCTGTGGGTGGCCATGGACGGCCACCGCATGGCGGCTGCCTTTGATATCCTGCGCCCCGGTTTGGAGAACTATAACTATGGCTACGATCTGGACTTTACGCAGGAGCAGCTGCTGCAGGTCATCAATATGGATAGCGCAGCAGTGCTCCCGGAGTACCGGGGATTGGGCTTGCAGCGAAAGCTGGTGGCCATGGCAGAGGAACAGCTTCACAGGGAAGGGGCGTATATCCTGCTATGTACGGTCCATCCTGATAACCGTTTTAGCTTAAATAACGTCCTAAAGCAAGGCTACCAGATCCAGAAGAAGCTGGAGAAATATGGCTCCGTCCGATACCTGCTGAGAAAAGATTTAAAATAAAAGTAGAAAAAAGAAAAATAACTGTTGACAAATCAAAGGACCTGTGCTAATATAAGAAAGTCGTTAAGAGCGACGCAGCATATGGGCGAGTGGTGGAATTGGTAGACTCGCTAGATTCAGGTTCTAGTGTTCACTGCGGACGTGCGGGTTCAAGTCCCGCCTCGCCCACCAAAATAAAAAGCACATCCATTAGGATGTGCTTTTTATTTTGGTATACGGGACTTGAAAGGATGGCCCAACCGAAGGGAGGGCAAAAAAGTGTCCAGTGGACACTTTTTTAGTCCGTGGGAAAGTCCCTTCGTTTCGGGGCGCAGTCCGGAGGACTGTGAACTGAAATGAAAAATGGTCGCAGAAATGTTGATAAGGAAAAACATCTATAGTGTCGTGTACTCACAAAATAAAAAGGGCATCCTTATGGATGTCCTTTTTATTTTGGTAAGTGAGCCTGGGTCTTGAAAGGATGGCTTGTCAAAGAAAGGAAAATCGTCCTTCTACGACTCATAGTTAAAAGCTCCAAAGCGTAGGCTTTGGAGTTTTTTATGGAGTTTTCATGCCGGACGGTATATTTTGAGGCGATCACTGGAAGAATAAGGATATTACAGCGAAGGGAGCCTCTCATTTGTTCAAACACGAAAACGATAAGCTGGGTTCTATCTGGGAACAGGAGGTGCAGCTGCCTCAGTTTCCTCAGCTGGAGGAAGACCTGCGCACGGATGTATTGATTATCGGCGGTGGCTTGGCAGGTCTTTTGTGTGCTTGGAACCTGACCAAAGCGGGGGTCGAATGTACTCTGATTGAACAAAACAGGATCATGCAGGGGGTCAGCAACAAAACCACTGCCAAAGTCACCTCTCAGCATGGTCTGATTTATGGAAAACTCCTGCACAGCCTAGGCCGGGAAAAAGCAAGATCCTACTGGCAGGCCAATGAGGATGGCTTGAAGGGCCTTCGGGAGCTAGCGGCAGAAGCAGACTGTGAGTGGGAAACCCAAAATAATTATCTTTACCAAACGGATGGAACACAAATGCTGGAGGAGGAACTGGCGGCCTGTGAACGTATTGGGATTCCAGCCCGGTGGGAAAACGCTCTTCCCTTGCCGTTTCCGGTAGCGGGCGCACTTTGTTTTTCGAATCAGGCTCAATTCCATCCGCTGAAATTTGCGGCCCACATATCAAGGGGACTGCGCATCTATGAAAATACCAAGGCCTTAGCCTTTGTGGGTAACTGCGTACAGACGCCGAAGGGAACCATCACAGCGGAAAAAATCATTGTAGCGACCCATTTTCCTCTGCTGAACAAGCATGGCTCTTACTTTTTGAAGCTGTATCAACAGCGCTCCTATGTGATCGCGCTGGAAAATGCGCAGAGCGTGGAAGGAATGTATCTGGACTGTTCGGAAAATGGATTGTCGATCCGCAGCGCCGGACATTGGCTGCTGCTGGGCGGAGGGGGCCACCGTACCGGGAAGCAGGGAATGGGCTGGAAATTGCCGGAAAATGTGGCGAAGCACTATTTTCCGGAGGCAAGGATCGTCGCCCGGTGGGCCACGCAGGACTGTATGACCTTGGACGCAATGCCCTATATCGGGCAATACAGTAAATCAACTCCTGATTTATATGTGGCCACCGGCTTTCAAAAGTGGGGCATGACCACATCCATGACGGCGGCGATCCTTCTGACAGACCTGATTCAAAACAAGGAGAATCCTTATGCATCCCTGTTCTCTCCATCCCGCAGCATGCTGCATAAGCAGCTTTTGATCAACGGCGTAGAATCTACGGTCAATCTGATTCGTCCTACCAGACCAAGATGTCCGCATCTGGGTTGCGCACTGCAATGGAATCCATCAGAGCATTCTTGGGACTGCCCCTGCCACGGTTCCCGGTTTGATCGGCATGGAAAGCTGCTGGATAACCCAGCCACCGATGATTTGAAGGATCCTCCTGCTGATTGAAAACCTAAGGCCCTCGTTGGATCGCTTTTTGAAAAAAGACTTTAGCTGATGCACAAAAATGCTTGACACGCGGACAAAAGGGTGCTATGATAAGGGCACGTTTTTCATATGTCAAATGCGTTTGAGCAGAAAGAGTAGTCTGAGCGAAGGCTGCAGAGAGTTGCCGGATGGTGCAAGGCAATAGCCGGGAATCGGATGAAGTTCATTTTGCGAGCAGTGTGTTGAACATTCAGTAGGCACAACGGGTGCGACCGTTATATCGCTAAGACTTTTAAAGCCTAATGAGGACCCGGCTGCGAGGCGGGGTCAAAAGCAGAGTGGTACCGCGTGTTTTCACGTCCCTGTTTTTCAGGGACGTTTTTTGTTACCCGTTTTGCTTTGGGCTGCGAAGTTGATGAGGCACATTCTGCGAAGAATGTGCGAAGCAGAGTGGTACCGCGTACAAGTTACGTCCCTGTAAGGATACAGGGGCGTTTTATTTTTGTAGTTTCGGTCCATCAGGACTGGAAATAAAGAAAAAGTGGAGGAAATTATTATGAAAAAGCTGATCTCTCTGACTCTTGTGATGACAATGCTCTGTCTGGCGCTGGCTGGCTGCGGCAGTTCTTCCGGTGCTTCCGGAGATAAGAATTTTACAGTTGGTGTCTGCCAGCTGATGGTCCATGATTCTCTGGATCAGGCAACCAATGGCTTTGTGGATGCGCTGAAGGCTGATGTGGAAGCCGCAGGCGGCACGGTAGAGGTGGATACGCAGGTCGCCGGCGAAGCTGGACTGTGCACCACTGTGATCAATACCTTCACCGCCAAGAAGGTAGACCTTATCATGGCGAATGCGACTCCCGCATTGCTGGCTGCTGCTAATGCAACCACCACCATTCCCGTTCTGGGCACCTCTGTTACGGATTATGCCGATACCTTTGCAGGTAACATTCCTGCCAACGTTTCCGGTACTTCTGATGCCGTTCCCTTTGATGAGCAGGCTAAGATGATGATCGACACGCTGGGCCTGACAGCCGGCGATCTGGTCGGTGTTCTGTACTGCACCAATGAAAGCAACTCCCTGATCCAGTATGAAGCTGTAAAGGCGCTGTTCGAGGCAGAGGGCATCGAAGTAAAGCCCTATACCTTCTCCGAAACCACTGAGCTGCAGGCCCTGACCACCTCCATGGCAGGTGAGGTGAAGGCTGTTTACATCCCCTCCGACAACACCGTCGCAGCCAATGATGCCATCGTCGGTACCATCTGCACAGAGCAGAATGTTCCTGTTTACACCAGCTACGGCGGTGCCATCTGCTACGCATCCTTGTCCATTGACTACTACCAGCTGGGCTACGAAACCGGCAAGATGGCTGCAGCGATCCTGCTGGAGGGCAAGACCCCTGCTGACTATGATGTTATGACCCTGACGCCCAGCGTTTCTTACAACGAAGAGCTCTGCGCACAGCTGGGCATTGAGGTTCCTGCGGAATAATTTTTCTGATTTGAGGTAATTATGGCTTTTCTATATGCGCTGCCGGGTGCGGTAGCAGAAGGACTTATTTGGGGATTGATGGCCATGGGTGTCTATATCTCCTATAAAATTCTGGATATTGCGGATCTGACGGTGGATGGTTCCATCTGCACCGGCGGCTGCGTATGCGCTGTTCTGCTGACAGCCGGGGTTCCTGTCTGGGCAGCAGTTCTGGCGGCACTGATTGCCGGTGCCTTAACAGGAACCGTCACGGGCCTGCTGCATACGGTTTTGGGGATCCCCTCTATTTTGGCAGGCATTCTAACACAGCTGATGCTGTACTCCGTGAATCTGCTGATCCTTGGGGGAAAATCCCTGATGCCCATTGATCCCAGAGCCAATGAGCTGCTGGTGCACATGAGCGACAATAACAGCGCCGTTATAACAATGACGGTATTTGTGGCCTTGACCATCTTCCTGTTGTATGAGTTCTTCTATACGGAAGTAGGTCTGACACTGAAATCCACCGGCGACAATCCGGACATGAGCCGGGCACAGGGCGTGGATGTGGACCGGAACAAGGTCGTAGGCCTCGCCATAGCCAACGGCATCGTAGCCATGGCAGGTGCCCTGCTTGCCCAGTATAAGGGCTCTGCCAATATCAACGACGGCAGAGGCGCCATCGTCATCGCGCTGGCAGCCATTTTCATTGGTCTTTCTGTCTCCCTGAAGATCAAGCCGAATTTTGTATGCAGCCTGATCGGCGTGGTGTGCGGCGGTATCGTATATTATATCGTGTATAATTTTGTGATATTGCTGGGCCTGAAGACAGACTATCTTAAGATGCTTTCCGCCATCATCGTCGCACTGTTTTTGGGTGTGCCGTATCTGAAAGGAAAGTATTTTACCAAGCAGAAGGACTTGCATCCTTCCGATTTCGCGCAAAAAGCCAATGCGGAGGGAGGAAAGGGCCATGCTTAAGATCACCAATCTGCAAAAGACCTTCAATGCAGGCACCATCAACGCAAAGACTGCGCTGGATGGCTTGGACCTCCATATTAAAAAAGGAGATTTCGTTACGGTCATTGGAGGCAACGGCGCAGGCAAATCCACCCTGCAAAATGCCATTGCCGGTGTCTGGAAGCCGGATTTTGGCACCATTGAGATCGATGGTGTTGATGTTACCAATATGCCGGAGCACAAGCGGGCACAGTTTTTGGGCCGGGTCTTTCAGGACCCCATGAGAGGAACGGCTCCGGATATGGAGATTGCGGAGAACCTTTCCATTGCTTCCAAGAGAGGCATTCGCCGCCGTTTCGTTCGGGGTGTCCGCAAGGCTGACCGGGAATACTACCGGGAGCTCTTGAAGACCTTGGATCTGGGCTTGGAGGACCGGCTTTCTACCAAAGTAGGCCTCCTTTCCGGAGGACAGCGGCAGGCTCTGACACTGCTGATGGCATCCATGAACCGTCCCAAGCTGCTCCTGCTGGATGAGCATACCGCAGCGCTGGACCCCAAGACGGCAGCGAAGGTTCTGGAGATCACAGACAGGATCGTGAAGGAAAATGAACTGACCACGCTGATGATCACCCATAACATGAAAGATGCCATTGCCCACGGCAACCGGCTTATCATGATGCAAAATGGCCGCATCATTGTAGATGTGGAAGGGGAGGAAAAGCAGAAGCTGACGGTGGAGGACCTGCTGAAGCTGTTTGCACAGGCCAGCGGCAGTGAATTTGCCAACGACCGCGCCATTCTTGCCTGAGAAGAACGGAATATGACACAAATCATAAGACGCATCCACAACGCGTGGATGCGTCTTTTCTATGGAAAAGCTTCACAGGACACCGAAAAACGGTAAGCAAAAATGTGACCAAATCACGGAAAAGGAATGGCGATCTGGATATACTAAAGAAAAAAGAAAAGGAGCGGTCAATATGGCAGCAAGAAATATCAATGCAAAAGAATATCAGCAACTGATTCTGGGAGAAAAGCCGGTCCTCGTAGACTTCTGGGCACCTTGGTGTGGCTACTGCCGCAGGATCGGACCGGCACTGGATAAAATTGCAGACAGCCGGGAGGATGTGATCGTGGTGAAGGTCAACATCGACGACGAGCCGCAGCTGGCGAATGATGAACGTATTGAAGTGATCCCGACGCTGCTTCTTTATCGTAATGGCTTTGACCTCGGTTCCATCGTAGCGCCTGAATCCAAGGCACGGATCGAGGCGTTTTTGGAAGAAGCACTGAACGAATAAGGAGGTGTGGCATATGGCAAAGGTCTATGATATGGTTATCATCGGCGGTGGTCCCGGCGGGTATACCGCAGCTCTCTATGCCGCCCGGGCAGGCCTCAGGGTGGTGGTGCTGGAAAAGTTGTCTGCCGGAGGGCAGATGGCCTTGACCCATCAGATCGATAATTATCCCGGCTTTGTGGAGGGAATCGATGGGTTTACGCTGGCAGAGAACATGCAGCAGCAGGCAGAGCGCTTCGGTGCGGAAACGGAGCTGGCAGAGGTACTTTCTCTGGATCTGCAGGCGGACCCAAAGATGATCGAGACCAGCGAAGGCATTTTCTATGGCAAAACGGTGGTCTATGCTGCCGGAGCAGGACCCAGAGAGCTGGGGCTTCCGAAAGAACAGGAATTGACGGGCAGAGGCGTAAATTACTGCGCTGCCTGTGACGGAATGTTCTACCGGGGTAAGACGGTGGTGGTTGTAGGAGGCGGCAACTCCGCGGCAGCAGATGCTCTGCTCCTGTCCCGGATCGCAAAAAAGGTGATCCTGGTCCACCGCCGTGACACCCTCCGGGCAACGAAGGTCTATCACAAATCTCTCACGGAAGCGGAAAATGTAGAGTTCCGCTGGAACAGCGCCGTTGCAGAGCTGCGCTATGGAGAAAAGCTGAATGCTGTGGTGCTGCAGGATCTTCAGACCGGAGAGAAAAGCGTGGTGGAATGCGATGGCCTGTTTGTGAGTATTGGCAGAAAGCCTGCAACGGAACTTGTGAGGGACCAGCTTGCACTGGACCAGTCCGGTTATGTGATTGCCGATGAATCCACCCGTACCAGCATTCCCGGCGTGTTTGCGGTAGGCGATGTCCGGACCAAGGTGCTGCGGCAGATCCTTACTGCTGCGGCAGACGGTGCCATGGCAGTGCATTATGCGGAGGAATACCTGTCAGAAAAAGGGTAATTGACATATTCCGGAACTTGGATATAATGGAACTATCCAATCTGAATTGTCGAGGAATCCGTATATGAACCGAGAAAATAAAAGAAAGCAGTATGAAAAGGGTTATTACAAGACCCATGCCTGTGAGGAAACCTTTACCTGCCGCAATTGCGGCCGTCTGGTAGTACCTGCCGGTGCAGGCAGCGACCACCGCAACCATTGCCCCAATTGCCTGCATTCCCTGCATGTGGACATCGAGCCCGGCGACCGGGAATCCGACTGCGGCGGCATCATGGAGCCTGTGGCAGTCTGGGTCCGCAATAAGGGTGAATGGGCCATTATCCACCGCTGCCGCCGGTGCGGAGAAATGAGCTCCAACCGTGTCCTTGCTGATGATAACCCCATGAAGCTCATGTCCATTGCCATGAAGCCTCTGGCAAATCCTCCGTTCCCCATTGAACGGATCGAGGAAATGACCGCCATGATGGGCGGCGAAGGCCAGCTGCCGGAAGCATACCGGAAAAAAACAGAAGAATGAGGAGAACTCCCGGTCTTATGGCTGGGAGTTTTTTATCCTGATTCTCAATGAAAGAATGGAATCAAGAAATAGTATTAGATAAGAAATACATGAGCTGAAAAAAGATACTTGTGTTTCTGTGCATCCGTTATTATAATAAATGTAATTGTAAAATCCAGAGCGTTTTCGTTTTTTTGGAGCGTTTATGGATGACAGGAGGCACCTATGGCAAGCAAACAAAAAGGAAGCGGGTTCAGAAGCTTTGCGGAATTTGTAATCGGTAAACGCAATGTGTTTTTTCTGCTGTACATCTGCGCTTTTATTTTCTGTGTTTTTTCCATTGGCTGGGTATATGTGGAAAATGATGTGACCAAATATCTGCCGGAGGATTCTGAGACCCGGATGGGCATTACCGCTATGAACGAGAACTTTGCCAGCTTTGGTACTGCCCGGATCATGGTGTCCAATATCACCTATGAAACAGCAGAGGAGATCTATCAGATCCTGTCCGAGATCGACGGTGTCATGATGGTCACCTTTGACGACTCTATCGAGCATTATAAGGAAGCTTCTGCCGTCTACGATGTGAACTTTTCCGGTGGAAACTTTGATGAATCCAGCCTGAATGCCATTGAAACCATTCGCCGGCAGCTGGCAGGATACGACCTATATATTGACACACTGGTTGGCTATGATGAAAACAGCATGCTCCGGGGAGAAATGGCTACGATCCTGGTCGTGGCAGTTGTCCTTGTGCTGACGGTTTTGACCCTGACCAGCCGTGCCTATATGGAGGTGCCGGTGCTACTGATCACCTTTGGTGCGGCAGCGCTGCTGAATATGGGCACCAACTTCATTTTTGGCACCGTTAGCTTTATTTCCGATTCCATTGCCGTGGTGCTGCAGCTGGCGCTGGCCATTGACTATGCCATTATTCTGTGCCACCGTTTTTCTGACGAGCACGAAACCAAGCCCGCCCGGGAAGCTGCGGTGGATGCCCTGACAAAAGCCATCCCGGAGATCAGTGCCTCCTCGCTGACGACCATCAGCGGCTTGACAGCACTGGGCTTTATGAAGTTTAAAATTGGTCTGGATATGTCCATGGTGCTGGTAAAATCCATTTTTATCAGCTTACTGTGCGTGTTTACCCTGATGCCGGGCCTTCTGGTGCTGTTTTCGCCCCTTATTGATAAGACCCAGCATAAAAAGCTGCTGCCCAATATTACCCCGGTAGGCAAATTCGCGGTAAAGGTGCGAAAGATCTTGCCGCCGCTGTTTATCCTGTCACTGGTTGGCGCGTTCTATTTGTCCAATCAATGCCCCTTCTGCTATAGCTACAATGATCTGGAAACTGCGAAGATGTCCGAGCGGCAGCATGCCTATTTTAAGATCAAGGAAACCTTCGGAACCAGCAATATGGTTGCGCTGCTGGTACCCTCCGGGGACTACGAAACGGAAGCAAGGGTGCTGGAGGAATTGAGCCAGATGCCGGAGGTTAAAAGCACCATGGGCTTGTCCGGCATCGAAGCAATGGAAGGCTACACGCTGACCGATGCCCTGACACCGCGGGAACTGTCGGAGCTGATCGGATTGGACTACGAAGTGGTGCAGATCCTCTACAGCATATATGCCGGGGAGAATGCCCAGTTTGGTGCCATCCTGAATGGTTTGGAGGATTACCGTGTCCCGCTATTTGACATGTTCCTGTTCCTGAAGGATCAGCTGGAGGAATACAACATCTCTCTGGGCGATATGGACGGCATGTCTGTAGACGAAATGTTCTCCATGCTGGATATGGCCCGGGATCAGATGCAGAGCGATAATTACAGCCGCATGGTCATCTATCTGAACCTTCCGGAGGAGAGTGAGGAGACCTTCCAATTCCTGCAGACCATCCGGGCTGTGGTAGGGAAGTACTATCCGGGAGATTACTATGTGGTGGGCAACTCCACCAGCTCCCGTGATCTGTCAGCCTCCTTTGCCACAGACAATCTGATGATCTCTTTGCTGTCGGCCTTCTTTGTCATTGTGGTTTTGATTTTTACCTTCCAGTCCGCCGGCTTGCCGGTGCTGCTGATTGCAGTCATTCAGGGCAGTATCTGGATCAATTTCTCCATTCCCACCATTACGGGAACGCCCTTGTATTTCCTCGGCTATTTGATCGTCAATGCATTGCAGATGGGTGCCAACATTGACTATGCCATTGTCATCTCCAGCCACTATCAGGAGGAAAAGGCCATTAGGCCCCATAAGGAGGCCATCATTTATGCGCTGAACTCCGCATTCCCAACCATTTTTACCTCCGGTTCTATGATGGCAGCGGCGGGACTTCTGATCGGCAACATGTCTGCGCAGCCTGTGGTTTCGATCATGGGTACCTGTATTGGCCGCGGAACCATCATTTCCATCATTCTGGTCCTGTTTGTACTGCCCTCGATTCTGGTGCTGGGCGATTCCATCATCGAGCGGACCAAATTTAAGATCAAGACCATCGAGCCGAAGCGCAGAGAAGCAACCGGTACTGTCCGGGTGCAGGGCCATGTCCGGGGCTATGTTTCCGGTATGGTAGACGCGGACTTTAACGGTGTGCTCCACGGCAAGCTGAATGCTACCATCAGTACGGATGGAGCCGTAGAAGAGGAAGGAGGTGCTGAGGATGCGTAAACGAATCACAGCGCTGCTGCTGAGCCTGTTTCTGCTGTTGACCTCAGTGCCTGCGGTGCAGGCGGCAGAGGAAACGGAGGAATCCCAGCCGCAGCCGGTGAAGTACACGGTATCGAATTTGGAAAGCTTCCTTTCTCTGGCAGAAAACTGCCGTCTGGATGCTTACAGCGAGAATCTGCGGGTGGTCCTGCGGGCGAATATTGATTTGACCGGTACCGGTTTTTCCGGGATCCCGACCTTTGCCGGTACTTTTGAAGGAAACGGCTATACCATCAAGGGCCTCAGCATTACCAAAGAAGGCTCTTATCAGGGGCTATTTCGTTATTTGACAGATACTGCCGTTGTCAAAGACCTAAAGGTGATCGGAACGGTCCAGCCTGCAGGAAGCCGCAGCCGGGTAGGCGGAATTGCCGGAAGCAATTTAGGCCAGATCCTCAATTGCAGCTTTACAGGCTCTGTGTCCGGAAGCGAATATATTGGCGGCATCGTGGGCACCAATGGTGTCAGCGGTGTGGTCGAGGGCTGCAAAGTAAGCGGAAGAGTATTTGGCAGCCACTTTATCGGCGGCATCGCGGGTGAAAATAAAGGCGTTGTTCGCAGCTGTACAAACGAGGCAAAGATCAACGATACCTCGGTCCAGAATACCGTGGACCTGTCAGAGATCACGCTGGATACCATCACCGGCTCCGAATCGGTCAATGCGGTAACGGATATCGGCGGTATTGCGGGAACCAGCACCGGTGTGATCCGGAACTGTGTGAATCAGGCGGATGTGGGCTACCAGCATATGGGCTACAACATCGGAGGCATTGCCGGTACACAGTCCGGAACCCTGACGGATTGTGAAAACTATGGTCATATCCGGGGCAGAAAGGAAGTCGGCGGTATCGTCGGTCAGCTGGAGCCTACGGCACTGATCGCCTATGAGGAGGATGCCCTGCAGATCCTCCAGAAGCAGATCGAGGCCATGGGCGGAACCATTGGCGCAACAGTTTCTAATGTAAAAGGCATCGGCGATCAGATCGTGACGCAGGTAGATGATTTGAAATCGCATATCACCGATGCACAGGATGCCATGGATTCTCTGATCCCTGACCGGGAGGATCCGGAGCTGCCGGATAAGGATACCATTCAGGCTGCGAAAAATACCATCAGCAGCAGCATTTCCGGGATGACGGAGACCCTGCGGGGCATGCAGGATACGGCATACAGCTCTATGGGAGCGCTCTCTACCAATCTGCATACCATGCAGAGCCAGCTCAATGCCATGCGCAATACGCTGGGGAATATTTCGGAGACCTTAGGCGGCAGCATCACGGACGTATCGGATGACGATACAGAGCTGAATCTGACGGGAAAGGTATCCAACTGCCGAAATGAGGGCAGTGTTCTGGCTGACCGGAATGCTGGCGGCATCGCCGGTGCCATGGCCATGGAAAATGATCTGGACCCGGAGGAGGATTGGACCATTCTTGGCAACAACTCTCTGAATTTTGAGAGTGAGCTTCGCGCTGTTATTGTTGACAGCAGCAATTTAGGACAAGTTACCTGTAAAAAGCAAAATGCCGGCGGCATCGTTGGTTGGCAGTCCATGGGCCTTGTGAGATCCAGCATCAACACAGGAAACGTGGTGGCTGATGGTGCAGAATATGTTGGCGGCATCAGTGGACAAAGTCTGGGCTTTATCCGCAGCAGCGCTGTAAAATGCACCATTTCCGGCTCTGCCCACATGGGCGGTGTGGCAGGTGCCGCATCCGTGGTTTCTGACTGCCGCAGTGTGGTGAAGCAGATCGGCGGCAAGGAGAAAACCGGTGAGGTTCTGGGTGCGTGGACAGAAAGCATTACGGATCAGCAGCAGCCTGTTTCTGGGAATTTCTACTTCACTGTAGCAGAGGACCGGGGGGCCATAGATGGCATCAGCTATGCAGGACAGGCGGAACCCTTGACAAGGGAAGCCTTCCTTGCACTGGAGGATGTTCCGGAGTATTTTGCTAACGTAACCCTTACCTTCCGCTATCCCAGCGGACTGGAACGGGTCTTTGCAGTTACCTTGGGAGAAGCCTTCCCAACGTACTGGATCCCACCCATTCCTCCCAAACAGGGTGCAGATGTCTTCTGGACAGGGATAGAAGCAGATACCTTCGATCAGGTGCTGTTTGACATGGACTTCGAGGTGGAGTACCGGGAAAAGCAAAAGGTACTGAAAAGTGATGTGCTGGATGGCGTTCGGCCTGTCATGCTGGCAGAGGGCTGCTTTGAGCATCAGGCGGTGCTGGCTGTGAAGCCTTGTGAAAAGACGGTGCCGGTAAAGGAAGGGAAGACCCTTCTGGAAAGCTGGGATTTTGCAGCAACAGGCGTAGAAAGTATGACAACATTGCGGATCCGCCTGCCGGAGGGGACGGATGAAAGACGCGTCACGCTGATGCTGTGCGGTGCGGATGGAAGCTGGCGTGCGGCCAATGCAGTGATACAGGGCACCTACCTGACCACGGACCTGCAAACAGGAGATTGCGCTGTTGCACTGGTGGAAAATCCCGACTACACTGCGGTTTGGATCGGTGCCGGCTGTGCAGCAGCATTGCTCCTGATCCTTGCAGGAAGAAAGCGAAAGAAAAAGAAACAGCAGGCATAATAGAAAAGCAGCCCGGCATTCCTTACCAAAAGGAGTTCCGGGCTGTTTTTGTGACATAGTTACAGAGGAAAAAATTCCCTTATCATATAATCATGCTGTGTGAGTTTCGTAGAATTTCGTTTGACAGATAAATCCGTCTTTACAAGGGGAAGCAGGGCTGTTATAATAGCGATAGCTTAGAAATCTTGCAAAAACAATCTCTGGAGGTAATACAAAATGAAAAAAATATCATTCTTCCTGACCCTTGCGCTGTTGGTATCCATGCTGGCAGGCTGCGCAGGTACCCCCGTGGTATATTATACCGACTGTACATGTCCTGTGGACAGTCATGAGGCCAGTGTACAGGCAACTACCCCTGCGGCTCCCGTTCCCGAAGCACCTGCTGTGGAAGGTGCCTTGAAGACCGGCCTGCACATTGCTACCGGTATTTCCGACAGCAAGTCCGCTGCTGCTGAGGAAGCTGGTGAGGCAAAATACGATGTGACCATGGTAGCCGTTCTGGTGGATGACAGCGGTGTCATTCGGGATTGCATCATCGATGGCATCTCTACTTCTATTCAGTTCGATACCTATGGCAGCCTCAAGACCCAAGTAGACGAGGAAACGGTTTTGACCAAGAATGAGCTTGGTGAGAATTACGGTATGGTGGCATGGGGTGGTGCCATTGCGGAATGGGATGAGCAGGCTGCTGCACTGGCCTCCTATGCTGTAGGCAAGACTGTGGAAGAACTGAAAAACGGTGCCATTGACGAGACCGGTAAGGCCCCCGCAGGCTCGGATCTGGCCTCCTCCGCTACCATTTATCTGGGCGGCTATGTGTCTGCCATTGAAGCAGCTGTTGCCAAGGCAGTGCACTTGGGTGCACAGTCCGGCGATACACTGAAGCTTGCAACCATCACCGGGATCGACAGCAGCAAGAGTGCGGATGCCGAAAACGCTGGCAATGCTCAGCTGGATGCCAATGTCACGGCCATGACCATGAACGGCGAGACCATTACCTCCTGTGTCATCAATGCCGTTCAGGCAAAGGTTGCCTTTGATGCTACCGGTGCGATCACCTCTGACGTTTCTGCACCTGTTCAGACGAAGAATGAGCTGGGTGAAAACTATGGCATGGTGGCATGGGGCGGCGCCATCGCAGAGTGGGATGCACAGGCTGCTTCCTTCGCTTCTTACGTTACCGGTAAGACCGCGGCAGATGTTGCAGGGATTGCGGTGGATGCAGGCACCAAGCCCACAGAGGCAGACCTGACCAGCTCTGTTACCATTGCCATCGGCGGTTTCCAGGCGCTGATCGCTAAGGCTGCCCAGTAAATGAAAAGAATTATTTCTCTGCTTGTCCTGGCTGCACTGCTGCTGTCCGGCTGTGCCGGTCGGCAGACGGAGAAAAAACAGTATCAGGCCACCTTTCTGACCCTGTTTGACACCGTAACGTCCATTGTTGGCCGTGCAGACAGTGAAGAGGCCTTTCGTCAGACGGCCCAGTCTATCCATGACGAATTGCTGGAATACCATCAACTCTTTGATATCTACAACGATTATGATGGCGTTGCAAACCTGAAAACCATCAATGACAACGCAGGACTTGCCCCTGTAAAGGTGGATGGACGTATTCTGGCATTGCTGAAGGATTGCAAGACCTATTATGAAGCAACAGGCGGCAAGGTGAATGTGGCGATGGGCAGCGTTTTGCGGCTGTGGCACGAGGCCAGAGAGGATGGTATCAACGATCCGGTCCATGCCTATCTCCCGGATCGGGCGAAGCTGGAGGCAGCTGCGGAGCATATGGACCTTTCTGCGGTGATCGTGGATGAAGCAGCATCTACCGTCTTTATCACTGACCCGCAGGTAAGACTGGATGTAGGTGCCATTGCGAAGGGCTGGTCAGTGCAGCAGGTCTGTGCGTCAGCGCCTTCCGGTCTTCTGATCAGCGTAGGCGGAAATGTTTGTGCAACAGGCCCCAAGGATGAGACCGGAACTCCGTGGGTGGTGGCAGTACAGAACCCGGATGGGGGAGACGAGCACCTTCATACCCTTTACCTGTCCCGTGGAAGTATGGTCACCAGTGGTGACTATCAGCGGGCCTATGTGGTAGATGGGGAGTTGTACCATCATATCATTGATCCGAATACCCTGTATCCCTCCACCCAGTGGCGCTCTGTGACCATCGTCTGTCCGGACTCCGGTCTGGCAGATGCCCTGTCTACAGCATTGTTTGTCCTTTCTCTGGAGGAGGGGCAGAAGCTGCTGGAACAGTTTGATGCCAAGGCTATGTGGGTAGACCGGGAAGGAAACCGGTTCTATAGCCCGGAATTTGAAAATTTGATCCGAACATAACAGAAATTGAGGTGAAAACCAAATGAAACACCTGTTTTTTGGTGGTATCCACCCCAAATACAATAAGGAAATGTCAACGCAGATCACGACATTTCATTCCATCACCCCCAAGCAGGTGGTGATCCCCATGCAGCAGCATATCGGTGCGCCCTGTACGCCTCTGGTGGCAGTGGGCGACCGGGTGCTGCGGGGACAGAAGATCGGCGACGGTGAGGGCCTGTGCGTGCCAGTCCATGCCTCCGTTTCCGGCACTGTAGTCGCCATTGAGCCCCGTCCCCATACCAGCGGACGGCTGGTGAATGCGATCGTTATCGAAAATGATTTTCAGGATGCAACGGTTGCACTATCCGGCAACGACCTGCCTTTGGAGCAGCTGGATTCTGATGAGATTCTCCATGCCGTTCGGGAGGCCGGTATCGTCGGTATGGGCGGCGCAGCCTTCCCCGGCAATGTGAAGGCCCTGTCTGCCATGGGGAACGTCGATACTTTGATCGCAAATGCCTGCGAATGTGAGCCCTATATCACCGCGGACGACTCTCTGCTGCGGACCGATCCGGAGCATGTGCTGGAAGGTATGCAGATTCTGAAGCAGGTTCTGAAGCCCAACAGGGCAATTCTGGCGGTGGAAGACAATAAGGCAGAGGCAATTGCAAAGGTCAACAGCATTCTGAAAAACTATCCCGGCATCGAGCTGGCAGTGCTGCCTACCCGCTATCCGCAGGGTGCGGAAAAGCAGCTGATCCAGGCGCTGACAAAGCGGGAGGTCCCTCCCGGACAGCTGCCGGTCTCTGTGGGCTGCGCTGTGTTTAATGTCTCTACCTACGCAGCCATCTACCGGGCAGTCCGCTTGGGAATGCCCCTGATCCAGAGAATCGTGACCATCTCCGGCGAGGCCATTGCAGAGCCTCAGAATTTCATCGTTCGTATCGGAACGCCGTTCCATGACCTGATCGAGGTTGCCGGCGGCCTGCACGATAAGACCGAGCGCGTCATCAGCGGCGGTCCTATGATGGGCATTGCCCAGAGTGATCTGGCAGTTCCCGTTATCAAGGCAACCAACTCCATTTTGTGTCTGCTGAAGGATCAAAATGGTGCTGCGGAGAATCCTGTCTGCCTGCGCTGCGGCAAGTGCGTTTCCGTTTGCCCCATGCGTTTGCAGCCGCTGTATATGTACCGCTTTACTAATGCCGGAAGGGTGGAGGAGCTGAAGCGGCTGAATGTACTGGACTGCATTGAATGCGGCAGCTGTGCATTTACCTGTCCCGGCAAGCTGCCTCTGGTGGAGCGCTTCCGCAAGGGCAAACAAATGGTAAGGGAGGCAAGTGCAAAATGAAATTGACGGTTGCTTCTTCGCCTCATATTCGAGGCAATTTCCGCACCAATCGGATCATGATGGACGTGGTTCTGGCTCTGCTGCCTGCGTTGGCAGTAGGCATCTGGCAGTTTGGCTTACGGGCACTGGCCGTGACATCCATCTGTATTGGTGCAGCCATTGTTACCGAGTGGCTGTACAGCGTGATAACGAAGAACAGAAACACCGTAGTGGACGGCAGTGCCATCGTCACCGGACTGCTGCTGGCCATGACCCTGCCGCACACGGTTCCTTACTGGCAGGCAGCACTTGGCAGTGTGTTTGCCATTGCTGTTGTAAAGTGCCTCTGCGGCGGTTTGGGACAGAATATTTTCAACCCTGCGCTGGCGGGTCGTGCCTTTTTGCTGCTGATCTGGCCTGTGGGCCTGACCCGGTATACCGGCGTGGATGGCATTACTGCTGCGACGCCTCTGCACCATATGGTGATGCCTGCCCTGCCGGAGGAATCCGTTTTGGATATGTTCCTCGGCAATTGCCCCGGCTCCATTGGTGAGATCTCCGCACTGGCTCTGTTGATCGGCGGCGGCTATCTTCTGTACCGTAAGGTGATCTCTATCCGCATCCCCGCAGCCTATCTGGGTGCGGTGGCGGTGCTGACACTGGTTTTCCACAAGACCGATGCGCCTGTGGCTTGGATGCTCTACAGCTTGTTCTCCGGCGGTGTGATGCTGGGTGCCATCTTCATGGCAACGGACTATGCCACCTCTCCTGCAACTCCTGTGGGTCAGGTGATCTATGGCATTGGCTGCGGCGTGCTGACGGTTCTGTTCCGGTACTATGGCCTGTTCCCGGAGGGTGTTACCTATGCCATTTTGATCATGAATGCCTTTGTCTGGTTCATTGACCGACATACGGCCATGCGCCGCTTCGGCACGAAGAAGGGAGGCACCGGGAAATGAAAAGAATTGTGTTTGCCCTGCTTTTGGCGGTGCTGGTGCTCTTTGGCGCCTCTTTGGGCCTGAATGGCATTGCAGCAAAGAACGCGCAGAAGGAGCATCTGTGGCTGATGCAGACCCTGCTGCCCGGCAGCGAAAGCTTCACGGTAGAGCCTTATGCCGGTGAGGATACCAATATCCGCTCTGTCCACAAGGCAGAAAACGGCTTCGTGGTGGAGACTGTTACCTACGGCTATGCCGATGAAATGACGGTAGTGGTTGGTGTCAATAACGAGGGTAAGGTAACCGGGCTGGTGGTTCTGGAAGCCCATGAGACCTTGGGCCTTGGCAGCAAAGCCCTGACGGACCATGTGTTCCTTTCTCAGTTCCTGAATAGATCCGGCAGCTTTGCTGTGGCTTCCCATGACGCAGACGCCTTCAGCGGTGCCACCGCAGAGGCAGAGCCGGAGGGCGACAGCGTTGAGGTGGACGGCATTACGGGAGCTACCGTTACGTCCAAGGCAGTTGTCCGGTGTGTCAATTCCGCAGTAGCCTATGTGACCGGTGCGGATGCAGTATCTGCTGCCACATCTTGGGGAGGTTGAGCCATGAAGAAAAATACGTATACCCTGAATACGCTGCTGGTTGCCGTATTGACCATCGTTTTGCTGGCAGCAGTTCTGGTGCGGACTTTTGCTCCCCGGATGATCCTGCCTTTGCTGGATGTACCCAATATGGTGCTGATCTCGCTGGCAGCATTGCTCTTGGATCACTACATAGCGCCCGGTGCCAAGCGCTGCTATATCTGCATCCCTGTGTTTTCTGCACTCACCTTCGGCCTGCTGCCCTTTGCGGCCTGCTTCGTAGGTGCGGGGGAGGCAGTGAAGCTGGGAATCCTTGGCGGTGTTGTCTTTACTGCCGCGACTTGGCTGTTCTCCTCTATGGCGGACCGCCTGTCTTCCGGTCCTGCTGCGAAAGCGGCCCCGGTGGTCAGTGCATTGGGACTGTATCTTGCAGCCCAGTGCCTGATGGGAATGTTTTAATTGTAAAAAGTGCAGCTGAACCTTCGGCTGCACTTTTTTATTGCTATCTCCGGCGTGGCTGTGTATAATAAAACGGAATTATGAAAGAAAAGAGTGAAGTTGTATGCTGCAAGACCTGACTTATGGCCGATTGGAGAATGAATTTCGTCACGAGGCACCCCGTCCGGATGATATTGTGGTTTGCATTTTAGAAAATAAAATTCTGGTGCAAAAGGGCGCGGACAATTCCCTCACGATGCCAAGGGTGCAGCAGGTGCAGCAATGGGCCGCTTCAGAAAATTGGGAACGATGGCAGGAGAATGCGCTGCAATACAGTTTTCGTATCCACGGAGTCAATTATTTTCTGTGGATGGGAAACGGCGGCAGCTGTCCGGATGCGTCCTATGCCTATGAACCGGCCCGGGCATTTCGGTACTACGAATCCAAGGAGCAGTGCTATGCCTGCATGACGGCATGGCATTTATATAGTTGGTATCGCAGCAGCCGCTTCTGCGGACGGTGCGGAAGCAAAACGGTGCATGATGCGAAAGAACGGATGATGCGCTGCCCCCAGTGCGGAAATCTGATCTTCCCTCGGATATCCCCTGCGGTGATTGTAGCAGTGACGGATGGAGACCGGCTGCTGATGAGCAAATACGCCCGTCCGGGCTATACAAATTATGCCCTCCTTGCCGGCTATACGGAGATCGGCGAAACTGTGGAACAGACCGTTCACCGGGAGGTCATGGAGGAAGTGGGGCTTCGGGTAAAGAATCTCCGCTACTATAAAAGCCAGCCTTGGGGCATCGACGGCAATGTGCTGATGGGGTTTTACTGTGATCTGGACGGCGAGGATACCATCCGTCTGGATGAAACAGAGCTGGCGTTGGCGCAGTGGCATTACCGCCATGCGCTGCCCATTCAGGATGACGGCATCAGCCTGACACGGGAAATGATCCGCACCTTTGGAGAGGGAAAGGAACCCAAACATCCGGCGTAGGAATACGCCGGATGTTATTTTCCATATAATTTTGCTGCAGTAATAATTGCATAATCCTGCGGAATATGCTATACTGTAAAAAACTATACACCCGGAGGCGTTTATGACGGAATTGACCGAATTACAGCAGAAAATCCATGATTTGCTGCCGGAAATTGAACTTTCTTTTCAGGAACCCATGTCCAAGCATACCTCCTTCCGCATTGGCGGAGGGGCAGAGGTCATGGCTTTTCCCAAATCCCGGGAGGAATTGGCTAAACTTTTGAAACTGTCCACTTTATTGGACTGCAAAATTGCTATTTTAGGTGCAGGAACCAATGTACTGGCTCCCGATGAAGGCATAGAGGGCTTAGTGATCTGCCTGAAGGACTGCCTTGACGGAATGGAGCAGCTGGATGAAACGCGGATCCGTGTGATGGCCGGTGTGACCATGAGCCGCGCTGCCGTCTTTGCAGCAAATCTGGGGCTGTCCGGCATGGAATTTGCCCATGGCATTCCCGGCAGTGTTGGCGGCGGCATCTACATGAACGCCGGTGCCTATGGCGGTGAGCTTTGCCAGATCTGTGAGCAGGTGGAGGTCATGGACCGGGCCGGAAACCTGAGGTGGATGACCAATGAGGAAATGCAGTTTTCCTACCGGCACAGTATTCTGGAAGAAACCGGTGATATTGTCATCTGTGCAGACTTCTGCCTGACAAAGGGCAATACGGAGGAGATCAGAGCCCGGATGAAGGAACTGATCGGAAAGCGTTCTGCATCCCAACCGCTGGACCTTCCCTCTGCGGGTTCTGCCTTTAAGCGCCCTGTGGGCGGCTATGCAGCAGCCCTTATCGATGGTGCGGGACTGAAAGGCTATCAGGTGGGCGGCGCAGCCATCTCCAGCAAGCATGCCGGCTTTGCCGTCAATATAGGCGGGGCTACGGCAGCAGATGTAAAGAAGCTTTTGCAGGAGGTTTCCGATAAGGTCTACGAAAACTCCGGTATTCGCATTGAGCCGGAAGTCAGAATTTGGTAAACAGAAAGGAGGCCTCCTCATGGCCGTTTCCTTCTCCGCAGCAGCCAAAGCGGAGGTCTGCCGGGCCCTGCCCGGAAAGCATTGCTGCGCACTGGCGGAATGCTTCGGCATTCTGCTGTACTGCAATAGCTTCGGCGCGGATTCCATTAAAATTATTACAGAAAGCCGGGAGTTTGCCTACATTCTCCCGAAACTGTTTAAAAAAGCCTTTAATTTGAGCTTTGACAGCTATCCCAGTCTTGCAGCACCGGGGAAACTGGTGTTTCAGATCTGGGACGAAGAAAAGATAACCGGCATCATGGAGGCCTTTGGCTTTCATCCCGAGGATACGGTGTCCCTCCATGTGAATTTCCCGGTGATCGAAAACGACTGCTGTAAGGCCGCTTTCCTGCGTGGTGCGTTTCTTGCCGGCGGCAGCGTAACGGACCCGGTGAAGGGCTACCATATGGAGCTTTCCACCACCCATCAGAGCGTGGCGCGGGAAACCGATGCGCTGATGCGGGAGGTCATGTCCTTCCCGCCCAAGAGTGCAAAACGGGGCGGGGGACAGGTGCTGTACATCAAGCAGAGTGAGCAGATCTCCGACTTTTTGACCTATCTCAGCGCCCCGGTGGCTGCCATGTCCATCATGGAGACCCGGCTGGAGAAAGAGCTGAACAACAAGGTAAACCGCCGCTGCAACTGTGACGATGCCAATACCTCCAAGGTGGTGGAGGCAGCGCAGGAGCAGCTGGGGGCCATTCGTGTGCTGAAGGAGGCAGGCCTGCTGGAAAAGCTGCCGGAAAAAATGAAGCAGGCAGCACTGGCCCGGGAAAATAACCCTTCCGCATCCTTAAGTGAACTGGCAGCGATGATGGAACCGCCCATTACCAAGCCTGCCATGAACAACCGTATGAAGAAGCTGGTGCAGCTGGCAAAGGAGACGGTACAATGAGTTTTGTCCATTTACATCTGCATAGTGAATACAGCCTGCTGGATGGTGCCTGCCGTATCGATGGCCTGATGGACCGGGTCAAGGAACTGGGACAGACGGCGGTGGCGATCACAGACCACGGCGTGATGTACGGCTGTATCGACTTCTATAAGGCAGCCAAGGCAGCCGGAGTGAAGCCCATCATTGGCTGTGAGGTCTATGTGGCCCGCCGGAATATGTCGGACCGGGTCCATGGCGTTGATAATGATCCATACCATCTGGTGCTGCTGTGCAAGGACCGGACAGGCTATGAAAATCTATGCCTGCTGGTATCGGAGGCCTTTATCCACGGCTTTTACGGCAAGCCTCGTGTGGACCTTGCCCTGCTGGAAAAGCACCATGAGGGTCTGATCGCCCTGTCAGCCTGCCTTGCCGGTGCTGTCCCCCAGTACCTGATGGAGGAGGATTATGCAGCGGCAAAGGAATATGCGCTGAAGCTGGCTTCCATCTTTGGCGAAGACAATTTTTATCTGGAATTGCAGGATCATGGCATCGAGGAACAGCGGCCGGTCAATCAGGGCATTATGCGGCTTGCCCGGGAAACGGGACTTCCTCTGGTGGTTACCAATGATGCCCATTATCTGCGCCGGGAGGATGCCAAGATGCAGGATGTCCTGCTGTGCATCCAGACCGGAAAGACCGTGGATGAACCCAACCGGATGAAATTCCAGACCGAGGAGTTTTATGTAAAAAGTGAAGATGAGCTTCGCCGGCTATTCCCCAATTGCGACGAGGCTTTTGAAAATACGGTTAAGATCGCTGACCGCTGTAATCTGGAATTTACCTTCCACGAATACCATTTGCCTTCCTTCCCCGTACCGGAAGGCTATACCAATGAGGAATATTTCCGCAAGCTGTGCTACGACGGCTTCCGGGAGCGTTACGAGAATCCTCCGGAAGAATACTTAGACCGGCTGGAATATGAGATCGGTGTCATCAGCCGGATGGGTTATGTTAACTATTATTTGATCGTCTGGGACTTCATCCGCTACGCCAAGGAGCAGGGGATACCGGTGGGTCCCGGACGTGGCTCCGGTGCCGCTTCCATCGTGGCATACTGTATGCACATCACGGAAGTGGACCCCATGAAGTATGCGCTGATTTTTGAGCGCTTTTTGAACCCGGAACGGGTCAGCATGCCGGACTTCGATACAGACTTCTGTCAGGAACGCCGGGGCGAGGTCATCGATTATGTCATGCGCAAATATGGCGCAGACCATGTGGCCCAGATCGCTACCTTCGGCACCATGGCAGCCAGAGGCGCCATCCGGGACGTGGGCCGCGCACTGAATTTCAGCTACGCGGAAACGGACATCGTTGCCAAGCTGGTTCCGGGAACGCCCCACATTACACTGGAGGAAGCCCTGCGGGTCAGTCCCAAGCTGAAGGAAATGTATGATGGAGATGAACGGGTAAAGCTGCTCATCGACACGGCTAGGTCTCTGGAGGGCATGCCCCGCAATTCCTCCACCCATGCAGCGGGTGTGGTCATCACGGCTGACCCGGTGTGCAGCTACGTGCCCCTGTCCCGAAATGACGATACCATCGTCACCCAGTACACCATGACCACCATTGAGGAGCTTGGCCTGCTGAAAATGGATTTTCTGGGCCTGCGGAACCTGACGGTGATCCGGGATGCGGAGAAGCAGATCCAGCGCCTGAACCCGGAGTTTCAGATGGACAAGGTGCCGGATGACGACCCGGAGACCTTCCGTATGCTGACAGAGGGCAAGACCCAAGGCGTTTTCCAGCTGGAATCTGCGGGTATGACCGGTGTCTGCGTCAATATGAAGGCCAGCTCCATTGAGGATATCACCGCAATCGTGGCCCTGTACCGCCCCGGTCCCATGGACTCCATCCCCCGGTTCATTGCCAATAAGCTGGATTCCCGGAAAGTCACCTATAAAACCCCGCTGCTGGAACCGATCTTGAAGGTCACCTATGGCTGTATCGTGTATCAGGAGCAGGTCATTGAGATCTTCCGTTCTCTGGGCGGTTACACCATGGGACAGGCAGACAATATCCGACGGGCCATCTCTAAAAAGAAGATGAAGGTCATTGAGGCGGAGCGCAAGGTCTTCGTCTATGGAGACCCGGCCCAGAACATTACCGGCTGCATCGGCCATGGAGTTTCAGAGAAGATCGCCCAGTCGATCTATGATGAAATTGTCGATTTTGCAAACTATGCATTCAACAAAGCCCATGCCGTGTGCTATGCGGTGGTGGCCTATCAGACGGCCTACCTAAAATGCCACTATCCCCGGCAGTATATGGCAGCGTTGATGACCTCGGTGCTGGATTCTGCTACCAAGATCTCCGGCTATATTGCGGAGTGTAAGGAAATGGGGATCTGCGTGCTGCCGCCGGACATCAACCATTCGGAGGACCAGTTCACCGTAGAAGGGGAGGCTATCCGGTTTGGTCTGGGTGCCGTGAAAAATGTAGGCCGGGGACTGATCCGGTCTATGGTAAAAAAACGCACGGAAGGCGGACCCTTCAAATCGCTGGAGGATTTTCTGGAGCGCATGGGCGAGGGCGGGCTGAATAAGCGCGCCATGGAAAACTTCATCAAATGCGGCGCTGCCGACTGCTTCGGACATACCCGGGCTGCGCTGCTGAAGGTCTATGAGGACATGATGGACAGCGTGGCATCCTCCCGAAAGAAGAATCTGGAGGGCCAGATGGGCCTGTTTGCCATGCTGGAAGAGGAAGGGGCTTCTTCCTCCATGCCCATTCCATACCTGAAGGAAATGAATAAGACGGACCTGCTGGCCATGGAAAAGGAGACTACAGGCATTTACATCTCCGGCCATCCCATGGATGACTACCGTCCCTACCTTCGTAATACCCATGTGGTGCCCATTGCCAAGCTGATGGACGAGGAGGCCCGTTACGAAGACGATCAGATCGTCAGCATCGCCGGAATCGTCCAGTCTGTGAAAATGAAGACCACCCGCAGCAATTCGGTGATGGCTTATGTCACCATCGAGGATGATACCGCAGCCATGGAAATGCTGGCCTTCTCCAACGTGCTGAACCAGTATGGCGGCTACCTTCGGGAAAACAGCCCGGTGGTCGTGCTGGGACGGCTGTCTATGCGGGAGGATAAGGAGCCCCAGATCGTGGTGAACCGGGCACGGCCCATCTCGGACTATGCTTCCGGTGATCCGGAGATACAGCAGGAGGCTCGGAAATCAACCCAGAAAATTTCCGGGGGAACCCTATATCTTCGTCTGGACAGCGAGCAGGATCCCCGTTATCGGAAGGTAAAGGCGATCTTAAACATGTTCCCCGGAAGCAGCGGCGCGGTCCTCTTCTTTGCGGATACCCGGCAGCGCCGGGGGACCCGGTGTGATCTCGCAGATTCCATGCTTCGGGAGCTGAAAAATGTGCTGGGAGAGGGAAATGTTGTGGTAAAATAACTTCCCTTTTGTAAACAATTGTGCTATAATATTCGATTGAAGGGAGCTGATGCCGTGAAAAAGAGAATATTGCTTCTGGCAGCCTTGCTGACGGCATTGCTTCTGTCCGGCTGTTCCATGCGGACGGTGGAGGATATGTATGCCCTGCCGAAACGCTCGGAAGAGTATAAGGAACTGCAGACTGCCATCGATACGGCCATGTACGGCCTGACCTATTCCTCTCCCCAGTCCGGAGAGAACCAGCAGACGGTGCAGCTTGCGGATCTGGACGGTGATGGGGTAGAGGAGTATCTGGTCTTTGCCAAGGGTGCTTCCGATAAGCCCCTGCAGGTGCTGATCTTCTCTCAGGAAGCCGACGGCCGCGTCCGCACCATGGAGACCATCGGCATCACCGGAGTGAATTTTGAGCAGGTAGAGTATGTGGAGTTTGATGAGGAGCCGGGCTGTGAGCTGGTCATCGGCTTTCAGGTCAGCGACCAGATCCTGCGCAGTGTCGCGGTTTACACCTTCCAGAATCAGGATGCCCAGCTTCTGCTGCTCAATGGCTATTCCAAGTTTTTGACCTGCGATCTGGACAGCAATGGACGAAGTGAGCTGATGGTGCTTCGCCCGGGAGAAGCAGAGACCCAGCGGGGCATGGCGGTGCTTTACAGCTGCAAGGATAAGCAGATCACCCGCTCCGTGGAAACAGAGCTTTCTACCGATATCTCCAACGTCCGCCGGATCACCACCGGTATGCTGCAGGATGGAAAACCTGCGGTATATGTGGGATCTTCCGTAGAAGAAAGCGCCATTGTAACGGACATTTTTACCATGAAGGATGACCGCTTCACCAATCTTTCCACCTCCACCGAGGTGGAAACCAGCATCAGCACCCTGCGTAATTTCTATGTATATGCCGATGATCTGGACAATGACGGTGTGATGGAGCTTCCCGGTCTGATCACCATGAAGCCCATCTCCAATTGGGAGGAGGAATCCCAGAAGTTCCTGCTGCGTTGGTTCTCCATCAACGAGGACGGTCTGGAAACGGACAAGCTGTTTACCTTCCACCACTATGTAGGCGGCTGGTATTTGCAGCTCAGCAGTGCATGGGCAGGCCGGGTCACGGTGGACCAGAACGAGGGAATCTATTCCTTCTACATCTGGGATGAAAGCTATCAGGAGGCCACGGGCCTGTTTACGCTGTATGTGTTTACCGGCGGAGACCGGGATGAAAATGCGGTAGAGGATGGCCGCTTTGCCCTGCACCGGGCAGAGGGCGTGGCCTATGCGGCAAAGCTGGAGCCAGCCGCGGCAGAATATGGAATCACACAGGAACGTTTGATCGAATCCTTCCGCCTTGTCCGTCAGGACTGGCGCACGGGAGAGACCTGAGAGGGAGAGGTACGATATGAAAAAAGTTTTGATCATGGAAGATGAACTGAACATCCGCAGCTTTGTGGTGATCAACCTGAAGCGTGCGGGCTACGATGTGATCGAAGCCGGAAATGGTCAGGAGGCGCTGGATGCCATTGCCGCCAATCCGGACGCCGGCGTCGCCATTCTGGACATCATGGTCCCCGGGGATATGGACGGCTTTGAGGTCTGCCGCCGGATCCGGGCGACCAATAAACAGATGGGCATCATCATGTTGACAGCCCGGACACAGGAAATGGATAAGGTCACAGGCCTGATGACCGGTGCCGATGACTATGTTACCAAGCCCTTCTCTCCCGCGGAGCTGACGGCCCGGATCGATGCTCTGTACCGCCGCATCGGCGGCGACAGCACAGCCAGCTCCGAGCTGCTGACTCAGGGCCCCTTTGTGATGAACACCCGCAACCACACGCTGGAAAAGAATGGCACCCGCATTCGCCTGACGCAGGTGGAGTATGCCATTTTGAAGCTGTTCATGCAGAATCCCGGCCGGGCCCTTTCCCGGGAGGATATCCTGTCCGCAGTTTGGGGCCGGGATTATGAAGGCGAATTGAAGATCGTGGATGTGAACATCCGCCGTCTGCGGATTAAGATCGAGGATGATACCGCCAATCCCACCTATATCACCACCGTCTGGGGCCTTGGTTATAAGTGGGGCGCATAAGGCGGATGGACATTAAAAAGCTGTTTCAAATCGGCGGACTGCGCAAGCGCTGGCTGCTGAATACTGCCAGCGTTGTCATCGCCTTGGGTCTGGTCTGTGTGATGGCGGTCACGGCCTCCTTTGCGGCCTATTACTACTCCACTATGGAGTCGGATATGAAATACCGGGCACGAACCACCACGGAATTTTTTGCCGATTATATCGATCAGACCTACAATGAATACTACCAGTCCTGCATCACCTATGCCCAGACCTTTGAGGACAAGGACACCATCGAACTGCAGTTTATCAACAAGCAGGGCGATCTGGTGGCCTCCTCCTACGGTCAATGGGCTGGCAAGGCACCCAGTACCCCGGAGATCCAAAAGGCGGTGGAGACCCGCTACCCGGAGCCCTATATGGGCAAGGACCTCAATACAGGGGAGCGGATCATGGCAGTTTCCAGCCCCATGATCTTCAGCAACGGTGAGGTCATCGGCGTTCTGCGGTATGTGACATCGGTGCAGAAGGTGGATAAGCAGATCCTGCTGGTGGGTGCCATCAGTATGCTGGCGCTGCTGGGGGTGCTGATCGTGGTCATGTGCAGCAGCTACTATTATCTGCGCTCCATCATGAATCCCGTTGCGGAAATCACGGAAAAGGCCCAGCGCATTGCCTCCGGCAGCTATGGTGTCCAGATCAAGACACCCTATAAGGACGAAATCGGCGAGCTGGCGGAGACCATCAATGAAATGTCCAGTAAGATCGCCCAGAACGAGAAGATGCAGGCGGAATTTATCTCTCAGCTTTCCCATGAGCTGCGTACCCCCCTGACGGTCATCAACGGCTGGAGCGAAACCCTTCTGGCTGACGAAAACATGGATGCGGACACCCGGCAGGGCATGAAGATCATTTCCAGCGAGGCAAAGCGCTTGACGGAAATGGTCATGGACCTGCTGGACTTTACCCGGATGCAGGATGGCCGCATGACGCTGGCGGTGGAAATGACCGACCTGCGCTCAGAATATGAAGATACCGTCTTTATGTATGGCAGCCGCCTGTCTCAGGATGGCATCCAGCTGCACTATATTGACAACGACGAGGACATTCCCGAAATTCCCTGTGATCCCCAGCGCCTGCGGCAGGTGTTCCTGAACATTCTGGACAATGCAGCCAAGCATGGCGGTGCAGGCAAGCGGATCGAAACGGAAATGCGGTTTGAAGATAACGAAGTGGTGGTCCGCATCCGGGACTTTGGACCCGGCATCCCGGAGGATGAGATCCCTCTGGTGAAAAAGAAATTCTACAAGGGCAGCTCCAGCGTCCGGGGTACCGGCATCGGCCTTGCGGTCTGTGATGAGATCGTGGAAATGCACGGCGGCATCTTGACACTGGAAAACGCGGAAGGCGGCGGTACGCTGGTAACGGTCCGGCTGCCGGCGGCCCATTGACAATTGCAACGCAGGAACGCCCATGCGTTCTTAAGGAGATTTTTGGATACTATGCAAAACAAAGAACAGCAGTGCTGTGAAAAATTCAAGACTATGATCGGCGGTCAGGCTCTGATCGAGGGCATCATGATGCGTGGCCCTGAAAAGGATGCCATTGTGGTCCGGGGAAAAGACGGCCTGACACTGGAGGTCAGTCCCAGAAAGATAAATCCCCCCAAATCCTTTAAAAACTGGCCCTTTTTCCGGGGGATCTTCACCTTTTTCGATTCTCAGGTCACCGGTGTCAAGGCCCTGATGCGCAGCGTGGACCTTGCACCTGAAGAGTATCAGGAGGAACCCTCCAAGCTGGATCTCTGGCTGGAGAAAAAGCTGGGCAATGAAACATTCCAGCAGGCAATCATCTGGATCGCAGTGTTTCTGGGCTTGGGACTGTCCATCGGACTGTTTTTCCTGCTGCCCATGATCATCGGCGGCTTCTTCGACAACTGGATCACCAGCACTGTGGGCATCAATCTGGTGGAAGGCATCGTGCGTATGGTCATTTTCATGGCCTATATGATCCTAGTTTCCCGGATGGAGGAAATGAAGCGGGTCTTCTCCTACCATGGTGCAGAGCATAAAACGATCCGCTGCTATGAGGCAGGCCTGCCGCTGACAGTGGAGAATGTCCGCATCCAGACCCGGCTCCATCCCCGCTGCGGCACCAGCTTCCTGCTGGTCGTCATGGTGATCTCCATTCTGGTGTTCAGTGTGGCATCCTCTGCACTGCTGAGTGTGGCGCCCGGACTGGAAGCCATTCGGGGCACCTTCGGCTACCGGCTGCTGATGATCGCCTTTAAGCTGCTGCTTCTGCCCATCGTGGTTGGCATCACCTATGAAATCAACCGCTGGTGCGGCCGCAACGACAACCGGTTTACCCGGATGCTGTCTGCGCCCGGCATGTGGATGCAGAATTTTACAACCAACGAGCCGGATGATTCCATGATCGAGGTGGCCATCAAGGCTGTGGAGGCCGTTCTCCCGGAACAGGAGGGCGCTGACAGGTGGTAAAAAAGTACGGTGATCTGTATCTGGATACCCGCCGGGCGCTGCTGGCCACGGAAAACGGGCAGGATGCCGGTGTCATGGCCCGGATGCTGGTCTGTCATGTATCCGGGAAGTCTCAGGCGGAGTTTCTGGCAGAGCGGGATATGTATGCCTCCGAGGAAATTGTAAGGGGCGTTGAGGCGGGCCTGAAGCGGCTGCTGGCGCAGGAGCCTATGGCCTATATTCTGGGCCAATGGGAGTTTTACGGTCTTCCGCTGCATGTCAGCCCCAAGGTGCTGATCCCTCGGGATGATACCTGCGCGGTAGCAGAGCTGGCCATCCGGCAGGCGCTGTTTCTGGAAAAGGACCCCAGAATTTTGGACCTGTGCTGCGGCAGCGGCTGTATCGGCTTGGCAGTTGCCAGCCGGGTCAAGGATGCAAAAGTGACCTTGGCAGACATCAGTCAGGATGCCCTGTCCGTAGCGAAGGAAAATGTGGCATTGAATAAGCTCAGCGGACGGGTGCGCTGTGTTGCGGCGGATGCCCTGAAGCCTGCCTTCCCGTTCCTTGGGAAATTTGATATGATCGTCTCCAATCCGCCCTACATTACCGGGGAGGAAATGAAGGAGCTTCCCAAAAGTGTTGCGGATTACGAGCCCCATCTGGCCCTCTTCGGCGGCGAGGATGGCTTGGATTTTTACCGCTCCATTGCGAAGAATTTTGCACCGGCCCTGAAGCCCGGCGGTTATCTGGCCTTTGAATTTGGCGAAACCCAGGGCGACGATGTCTGCCGGATCTTGGAAGAAAACGGATATACGGTTCTGGAACGCGCCAGAGATTATAACGACAGAGAAAGAGCCGTGCTGGCAAGGTACGGCAGGAAGGAAGAGTAGTATGGCAACGAAAAAGACAGCTTATGAAGCACCTACCCCTGCATCGGATAAGAAAAAAGCCCTGCAGACCGCGCTGAACCAGATCGATAAGAGCTTCGGCAAGGGTACCGTCATGCGTTTGGGCGACCGGCCCGAAATGAATATTGAGGCGATCCCCACCGGTTCTCTGGCACTGGATGCCGCCCTCGGCATCGGCGGCGTGCCCAAGGGCAGAATCATTGAGATCTACGGTCCCGAATCCTCCGGTAAGACGACGCTGGCCCTGCACATTCTGGCAGAGGCCCAGAAGCGGGGCGGTGAGGTCGCCTTCGTGGACGCAGAGCATGCGCTGGACCCGGTCTACGCAGCGGCACTGGGCGTGGATATTGACAATCTGCTGGTTTCCCAGCCGGATACCGGTGAGCAGGCGCTGGAGATCACCGATGCACTGGTCCGTTCCGGTGCCATCGATGCCATCGTTGTGGACTCCGTTGCCGCACTGGTGCCCAAGCAGGAGATCGAGGGCGAAATGGGCGACACCTTTGTGGGTCTGCAGGCACGACTGATGTCTCAGGCACTGCGCAAGCTGGCCGGTACCATTGCCAAGACCAACTGCGTTGTCATTTTCATCAACCAGCTGCGTATGAAGATCGGTGTCATGTACGGCAACCCCGAAACCACCACCGGCGGCAATGCTTTGAAGTTCTATTCCTCCGTCCGTCTGGATGTGCGCCGCGTGGAGGCCATCAAGGAGGGCGGCAACGTCATCGGCAATAAGACCCGTGTCAAGGTGGTCAAGAATAAGGTGGCTCCTCCCTTCAAGGAAGCGGTATTTGAGATCATGTATGGTCAGGGTATCTCCAAGTGGGGCGAGCTGGTGGATCTGGCAGTCCAGATGGATATCATCCAGAAGAGCGGCAGCTGGTTCTCCATGGGCGAGGACCGCATCGGTCAGGGCGCCAACTCCGTGAAGGAATATCTCATCAACAACCCGGAGATCGCCGAATCCGTGGAAGCACAGGTTCGGGAGAATCTGTGGAAGCTCAACGGCGGTGCCCCCAAGGCCCCTGCCAAGGCAGCAGAGAAGGCTGTCGCCGTAAGCGCTGACGATTTCGACGATGAGGATTGATTCCCTTAAAACATCTCCCGACCGTGCCGGGCGCTATTGGGTGTCCTTTGAGGATGGCAGCAAGCTGGGCCTGTACCGGCAGACGGTGGAGGATTTTGGCCTGTACACCGGTAAGGAGCTGTCGGAGGAAGAATACCAGCAGCTGCTGACCGCCGCAGGAAAAATGTCCGCCAAAATGCGGGCAGTGCGGATCGTATCTGCCTCCAGCGTGTCCAAAAAGGATCTGGAGCAGCGGCTGGTTCGGAAAGGGGAGGACCCCCAGCAGGCGAAGGAGGCCGTCCAGTGGATGGCGGACCTTCATCTGGTGGACGACCGGGCTACTGCGGAGCAGGTGGTGCATTCCTGCATCTCCAAAGGCTACGGCCTTGCCCGGGCAAAGCAGGCGTTATACGAGAAGCGGATCCCCAAGGCCTATTGGGAAGAAGCGCTGGCAGAGTATCCCGACCAATGGGAGAAGATCGAAGCCTTTCTTCGCTCCCGCTTAGACGAGGATTCCGATCAGAAGCAGATCAAACGGGCAGTGGATGCCCTGATCCGCCGGGGCCACAGCTATGGCACCATTCGGCGGGTATTGAACGAATTATCCTTCGATTCCGAAGATTTTGAGGATTTTTAATATATGGCAAATATTGGATTTATTTCCCTTGGCTGTGCCAAGAATCAGGTGGACTGCGAGCGGATGATGTATCGCGTGCAGGAAGCGGGACATACCGTCAAGGGCGACATCGTGGGCAGTGATGTTGTCGTCATCAACACCTGCGGCTTCATCGATTCGGCAAAAAGTGAGGCCATTGATTTCATCCTGCAGACCGCTGCCCTGAAAGCAGAGGGCTTGGTGGGGAAAATTTTGGTCACCGGCTGCCTGTCCCAGCGGTATCAGCAGGTAATTCTGGACGAAATGCCGGAGGTGGACGGTGTTTTGGGCACCGGAAGCTATACGGAGATCGTGCCTGCCATCGAAAAGCTTCTGAATGGGGAAAGCGTGTTCGACTTTGGTTCTATCGATGCCCCCGAGCAGGAGACTGGGCGTATCGTCACCACTCCGGAGCACTATGCCTTCCTGAAAATTGCAGAGGGCTGCGACAACCGCTGCTCCTACTGCATCATCCCCTACCTGCGGGGCAAGTTCCGCAGCCGTCAGATGGACGATGTGCTCTACGAAGCCCGCCTGCTGGCGGACAGCGGCGTGAAGGAGCTGATCGTGGTGGCGCAGGATACCAGCCGCTACGGCACCGATCTGCCCGGCCACAAGCGTCTGCTGCCGGAGCTGCTGCGCCAGCTCTGCCAGATCGAGGAGCTGAAATGGGTCCGGGTCCACTATGTCTATCCCGATGAGATCGACGAGGAATTTATTGAGGTCATGACCACCGAGCCGAAGATCGTGAAGTATCTGGACATTCCCATCCAGCACTGCAACTCCAAGATCCTGAAGCTGATGAACCGGCGGGGGGATGGGGCGTTCCTGCGGCAGCTGTTCGCAAAGCTGCGCAGCCGCATTCCCGGCCTCGTGATCCGCACCAGCCTCATTACCGGCCTGCCCGGTGAGGGAGAGGAAGAATTTGCGGAGCTGTGCCAGTTCCTGCGGGAGCTGCGTCTGGAACGGGTGGGTGCCTTCGCCTTCTCGCCCGAGGAGGGAACCCCTGCTGCGGATATGGAATTTGTGGACAACGAGGTCGCGGTAAAGAGGGCGGAGACCATTGAAATGATCCAGTCTGCCATTATGGATGACTGGTGCGAAAGCTTTATCGGCAAAACGCTGGAGGTTCTGGTGGACGGCTTCGATGAGGAAGTGGAGCAGTTCTACGGAAGAAGCTATGCCGATTCCCCGGACATTGACGGCCGCGTCTGGATCGCAACGGACGAGCCCATCCGGGAGGGTGACTTCGTCCGTGTGTGCATTGACGGTGTCATGGAGGGCGACCTGTCCGGCTATCTGGTGGAGGAATGACATATGACAACTGCAAGTAAGATCACACTGGCAAGAGTTGCCATGATCCCAGCCTTTATGGCCACCATGTATTTATCCCGCGGCGCGGCAGGTATGTGGATGTACCTGTCTCTGGCGATTTTCATCATTGCTAGCTTAACGGACTTTGTGGACGGCTATATTGCCCGGCACTATAACCAGACCACGGATTTCGGCAAATTCTTAGACCCGCTGGCGGATAAGCTGCTGACCATTGCGGCCATGGCTATGTTCTGCGAGTGGGGCGTGTTCCCGGCATGGGCGTTGATGGTCATTCTCACCCGGGAATTTGCCGTCAGCGGCCTGCGGATGGTGGCCTCTCAGAAGGGAAATGTCATCGCGGCAGGCTGGAGCGGCAAGGTCAAGACCGCTAGCACCATGGTGGGCCTGTGCATCATGATGGCCCTGCCCGGTATTGTCTGGCTGAGCTGGGCTGTCATCGCCGTCATCGTGGGCACCACCATTTATTCCGGTGTAGAGTATTTCGTCCAGAACTGGAAGTGCCTCTGGGACTGATACCATAATCATGCTGTCATTGCGTGGAGCAAAGCGACGTGGCAATCTCCGCCGATATAGGAGATTGCCACACCACTTAAGCGGACTGGCCCGCAATGACAGGGAACGTGCGTTTATACTGGATTTTCCTATTTGCCTGTGCTATAATGTGCAGGCATTTTGATATTTAACGAGGTAACACTATGAACGATAAGGAAATCAGCGAGATCCGGCGGCACCTGCGCCGGGACCGCAGCAATATGACCCATATTTATGGATGTTATGTAAATGACAACAAGGAGATCATCACCGAGTTCCGGCAGTCTACGGGCATCATGCCGGAAAATGAGGGAGATAAATATTTTGCCCTGCTGCGGCGAACCCTTTCCGGTTCCATCGGCAAGAATCTCATCGACATCACCTTCAAGACCGCGCAGGTGGCAGACAGTCCTGAGCACAAGCTGCTGATGGGCCTGCGGGAGAGCAAATGCAATGACGAGGCGCTGCGCTCTGAGCTGTTTAAAAAGATCATCGATACGGTGGTGATGGAGGGAAACTATCTGATCCTCCTAGGCTGCGACAGCTACGATGTGCCCTTTAAGAGCAAGGACGATTCCTTCCAGAAGGATAACTCCGAGGAGGTCTATACCCACATCCTGTGCACCATCTGTCCCGTGAAGCAGACCAAGGCCAACCTCCACTATGTGCCCGAGGAAAAGCTGTTCCACGACGGTGCCATGAACCAGATGGTGTCGGCGCCTATGCTGGGCTTCCTGTTCCCGGCCTTCGATGACCGCTCCACCAATATTTATAACGCCCTGTATTATACCAAGGATGTGAAAAACAGTCAGGAGGCCCTGATCGGGGCGCTCTTCAATACCCCGGTTCCCCAGCCGGCGGCTCAGCAGAAGCAGACCTTTGAGGCGCTGCTGACCACCTCTTTGGGGGAGGAGTGCAGCATGGAGGTGGTCCAGACGGTCCACGAGCAGATCTGCCAGCGCATCGAGCTGCACAAGGAAAGCAAGGTCCCGGAGCCTCTCATGGTTTCCAAGGAGGAAGTGAAGGAGGTCCTGTCCTCCTGCGGCGTTTCCGAGGAAAGCATGTCCAAATTCAGCGTGGACTACGACGAAGCCTTCGGCTTTGAAGCAGACCTGCATCCCAAGAACATCATCGATAATAAGCACTTCGAGGTGAAGACCCCGGATGTTATTATCAAATGCGATCCCACCCGCAGCGATCTCATCGAGACCCGGATCATCGGCGGTATCAAGTATATTTTGATCTGTGCCGACGAGGAGGTGGAGGTCAATGGTGTGAATATCACCATCAAGGATGGGGAAAGGGAAGCCGCAGCGATTTGATGCGTTCCCGCAAAGAAACAGCCCTGCACCGGATTTGGTGCAGGGCTGTTATGCTACAAGGTTATTTCTTGGAATTTTCCACGATCTGGCAGACGATATCTGCGCACTGCTCAATGCCCAGAACACCGGTGTCCAGAGAAATGTCGTAATTCTGAGACTGGCCCCAAGTGCGGCCGGTGTAGTGCTGGTAGTTGACCCGGCGGCGCTTATCCTTTTCGTGGAGGCGCTGCTCGGGGGTCTTGTCGGATTCGCCATAGCGGCGGACGATACGCTCTGCCCGGTAGGGAACATCGGCGAAGACGTAGACATGGAGGGCATCCTGACGGTCCTTCAGGATATAGTCGGCGTTCCGGCCCACGATAACACAGGGACCCTGCTCTGCCAGCTGCAAAATGACGCTGCACTGGATGTTCCACAGGAAGTCAGCGGTGGACAGGCCGTTCATAACGCCGGGAATGCCCTGCGGGGCGAAGGCATAGGAGAACAGACTGCTGCCGGGGGAATGCTCGCCGTGCTCCTCAACAAACTTGGGGGCGAAGCCGGATTCCACTGCGATCTGATCCACCAGTTCCTTGTCATAGAAAGGAATGCCCAGACGCTCTGCGACCATACGGCCAATGGTACGGCCACCGGAGCCAAATTCGCGGCTGATGGTGATGATTTTCTTTTCCATAAATGTGCCTCCTTCCGAGAACGCTTGTGCTTCTCTTACTTACATTATAGTAAAGTTGAACGGAGTTGTCAATAAAAGCTTTGCAAAATTTAGGAAAAATGCTGATTCGTTGCAGCTGCAGTAGAAAATCCAGCTCTTTACAACGGTTTTCCCCTGTGATATGATGAAGAAAAGCGTAACGGAGGGACCATATGAATAGCTTTCTGACTGCAGTGCAGGTGGTGCTGCCCATGACCCTGATGGTGGGCATCGGTGTTTTGTTCCGGATCTTCAAAATTGCGGACGGCCCCACCATGAAGAAGGTGGACAATATGATCTTCAAGGTGTTCATGCCCATGCTGTCCTTTTACAACATTTACAAGACGGATTTTGCCCAGCTGAAAAATGTGGGCTACATTCTATACGGTGTGGCAGGCCTGCTGATCCTGTTTGTGCTGGCCATGTTCGTGGTGCCGAAGTTTGTAAAGCCCGGCCCCACGGCGGCAGCCTACGGTCAGGCCATTTTCCGCTCCAATTATCTGATCTTTGGCGCTGCGGTGGCAGAGAGCATTTACGGGGAAGGCAATATCGGCTTTGTGACCCTGCTGGGTGCGGTGGCTGTGCCCATGTACAATGCCCTTTCCGCGATCCTTCTGGAAAAAGCCCGGAATGGAAACGCATCTGCCAAAAAGCTGCTGCTGGCCATTGCGAAAAATCCTACGGTCATTGCCACGGCAGCCGGTCTTGCGGTGAATTTCAGCGGTCTGGTGCTGCCGGAGCTGGTGCTGGGGGTGGCAAAGGATCTGGCCGGCTTGACCACGCCTCTGAGCTTCCTGTCCATCGGTGTGACCTTGAGCCTTGGGGCCGTGGGAAAGAAGGGGTATCTGATTTCCAGCACCCTGCTGCGGCTGCTGGTGGTGCCTGCGGTCTTTGTGACCGGTGCGGCGCTGCTGGGCTTCCGGGGACAGGAGATGTGCGCCCTGCTGATCCTCTTTGCGGCGCCTACCGCAGTCAGCAGCTATCCCACGGCAGTGGCCATGGGTGCCGACGGCGATTTCGCTGCCCAGATGGTGGCCTATACCACCGTGTTCTGCCTGCCCACCATCTTCCTGTGGACCATGATGCTGAATGGGCTGGGCTTCATGTGACCGTTTGTCGAACTTTCCTTCTGCTTTTTGCGGGAGGGAAAGAAGCCGTACCCGGTGTCCGGAACATAAAAACAGGACGGGAAATGCTTCCCGTCCTCAGAGTGTTAAAATAGTATCGAGAATAAAGCTGTCATTGCGAGGAGCCGCAGGCGACGTGGCAATCTCCCGTAAAATAGACGTAAAAACCTATATATTTGGCGGTAAAGGTTCTAAATTGGAGGAGATTCCCACGTCGGGCTTCGCCCTCCTCGGAATGACATGTTTTTTCGACAGTTTCAGGACGGGAAATGCTTCCCGTCCTGCTTATTTTTATAGGGGCTGCCGCTTCTTATAGACCCGCTTGATCTCCTTAAGGATATCCGTATCCGCGGGGCAGAATTGGTAGTCGTCCGTCTGATTGGGATGGATCCACGCAAGGGCCTTGTGCTCCAGCGCCTTGGGGAAGCCCTCGGGAATGATGCAATGGAACAGGGTCAGCCGGATCAGCATATCAGGATATTCATGGATGACCTCCATAAATTTGTCCTTGACGGTAACGCGAATGTCCAGCTCCTCCATGCATTCCCGCTGGAGTGCCTGCTGCTTTGTCTCACCGGGTTCCACCTTGCCGCCCACAAACTCCCACAGCAGGCCCCGGGGCTTGTTTTCGGGCCGCTGACAGATCAGGAACTTATCCTTTTCCCAGATCAGGGCAGCCACCACGTCTACCGGCTTCTTCCGGGTCAGCACCGTGGCAGAAACGGGGGCGCAGTGGGCCCAGCCCTCCACCTGCTGCAGGGGCTTCGTACCGGCGCTCTGGTCATGGATGTGGACATCCCAATGGCCCTCCGGCAAATGGAGCATGATATCCCGGGTATCGGCGTTGAAGGCGATGTAGATATCCCTGTCCGCTTCCTCCACGAGGAAGGCTGTCACATGGGGATTGTCGATTCGGATGGGGTGGACGGTATCCCAGACCTGCTGCCGGGTCATGCAGCGCAGACCGGCATGGGCCTTGCGGAAGGCAATGAGGCCCCGGTAGTATTCCACATTTCTCTGGTATTCCTCCTTCTCCAGATCCTCCCACTTGATGGAGTTGACCCGGTCAGGGGAGCGGTAGGAATTGTGGTCAAAGGCGCCCTTTTTGCCGGGCTTGGTCCGAAGCAGCTCCTCACCGGCTTGGAAAAAGGGAACGCCCTGAGAAAGCAGGGAGAAGGCGGCGGCCAGATTGTTCATCCGCACCAGCGTTTCCCGGTGGGCTTCAGGGGCGGCCAAGGCAAGGCGGTCCAGAAGGGTGTGGTTATCGTGGCAGGAAACATAGTTGATGCTCTGGTAAGGCTCTGCGGCCCACTGGGGCACGCCCATGAAGCAGGCCTCCAGCTCATCCTTGGGGACCTCGGCACCGGCTACGAAGCCGGGCTGGTCATCGTAGAAGACGCTGCCCCGGAGGGTATCCCGGATGGTATCGCTGAAATAGGAGAAGCCGGGGGTGACATAGGAGCTGCTCTGGATGGCAAGGCGGACATCGGGCTTGGTGACGTAGGTGGGCATATCCCAGCCCTCGCCATAGAAGATGGTGTCCGGATGCTTGGCCTTGACGGTGGAGACGATCTCGTTGATGGTCTGCACATCGATCAGGCCCACAAGGTCGAAGCGGAAGCCGTCGATATGGTATTCGTCTGCCCAGTAGTTGACGCTGTCAACGATATACTTGCGGACCATGCTCCGCTCGGAGGCGGTATCGTTGCCGCAGCAGGAGCCGTCGGAGTAGCTGCCGTCGGGCTTGGTACGGCTGAAATATTTGGGCACGATGAGGTTAAAGCAGAAGTCCTCGGCCTCGTACACATGGTTATAGACCACGTCCATCACCACGCTGATGCCGTTGTCGTGGAGGGTCTTCACCATTTTCTTCATTTCTGCAACCCGGGCCTCGCCGTGATAGGGGTCGGTGGAATAGGAGCCCTCGGGAACATTGAAGTTGACCGGATCGTAGCCCCAGTTGTACTGGGGATTTTTCCGGGCTTCATCGGTAAAGCCGTAGTCATACACCGGCAGCAGATGCAGGTGGGTGATGCCAAGGGCCTTCATATGGTCAAGGCCCGTGGGATAGCCGGATTTGACCTTCCGGCCTGTCTCCGTCAGGCCGAGGAACTTGCCCTTGTTGTGGATGCGGGAGGAGCGGTGCATGCTCAGGTCCCGGACATGGAGCTCATAGAGCACCGCATCGGTGGGATTTTTCCCGGCATTGGGGTCGTGGTCGGTATCCCAGCCCGCAGGGTCGGTGGAGGCGAGGTCCAAGATCATAGCCCGCTGGCCGTTGACACCGGTGGACCGGGCGTAGGGGTCGCAGGCTTCCACCATTCGGCCGTCTACCAGCACCAGATAGGTGTAGTACAGTCCGCTGAGGTCGCCCATCCGTTCTGCCACCCAAGTGCCCTGCACATCCTTCACCATATGCAGCTGGGTCAGCAGGTCCTCGGTGCCGGGGGTGCCGGAGCGGTAGAGATTGATGGTCACATCCTCGGCAGTGGGTGCCCAGAGGCGGAAGGAAGTCTTCTCCGGGGTCCACAGGGCACCCAGATCAGAGCCTAGATAGGTATATTGTTCTTCAAACGCGGGGGTAGAGTATGCTTCGTACATTGTGACGGTACTCCTTTGGTCTCCGTTTGTTAGGTTCTGGAAAAATTATAGCATAGGGAGAAGGGGAAGTAAAGCATAAATGGTAACGTTTCCAAAGAAAAATTTCGCAAAGTTTCGCCCCTGCTCTTCAGTGCAAGATAAAAATTTGGAGCGAAGATACATCTTCGCTCCAAATTCAATTTTGTTCCATGACCTTCCAGAATTTTCAGGCCGAAAAGGGGGCTTAGGATTCTTTACAGCTGCGCCAGCACGGTCTTGATGCGCTCTACGGTGCGCTCATAGCCTAAGATCTGCATGACGGTGTACAGGTCAGGAGAATTGGTCTTGCCGGTAACGGCCTGACGGATAAAGGTGGATACATCCGCCACGGTGCCGGGGAAGGCGGTGGGGTCTGCCTTATAGGCCTTCATATCGGTGGTGTAGCCCATATCGGTGGTGACGGCCTTGACCTTCTCAAACCAAGTGTTGGCATCGTCCTGAATGTCAAAGCGCTCAAGGAAACGGTGCAGGGCGTCCACGATATCTGCCCGGTCAAACTTCTCGTCAAACTGGGGCTTTTCCAGATAGGCATCATAGAAGAAGCCCATGTAAGGCTTGGCATCCTTCCACACGGCAAGGTCCTTTCTGGGCTTCTTGCCGCCCCGGCCAATGGCGAGGATCTTGGTGGCATATTCCGGGTCTGCCTTCAGCTTTTCGGCAAAGTCGGGGTCAAATTCCTCCGCCCATTCGGTGAGCAGGGCATATACCTTACCTGCATCCATCCGGGAGATGACGTTCTTAGAGACATCGGTGAGCTTGGCGTAGTCAAACAGGGAGCCGGCAGGATTCAGCTTCTTGGCGTTGAACTTGAAGGTATCAGCGGCAGCGTCGGCATTGGCCCGGCGCCAGTCCTCGAAGTTGGAGTTTAGTAAGGTCATGATATACTCGTACACAGCCTCCACCGGGAAGCCCTCGGCCTTGTAGTAGGTCAGGGCCAGCTCCGGGTCCTTGCGCTTAGACAGCTTGCGCTTGGAGGTGCCGTCCATCTTCATCAGAGGTCCGATATGGACGTACTTGGGCAGCTTAAAGCCCAGTGCCTTGAACAGCTGGATGTGGAAGGGCAGGGTAGGCAGCCACTCGTCGCCCCGGACCACATGGGTGGTGCGCATGAGATGGTCGTCCACCGCGTGGGCGAAATGGTAGGTGGGGATGCCGTCAGACTTCAGCAGAACGTGGTCCACATCGTTTTCCGTGATGGTCAGCTTGCCCTTCACCAGATCGTCGAACTTGAACTGGTTCTCGATGGAGCCGGTGCTCCGGAACCGCAGGACCCAAGGATGCCCGGCTGCCAGCTCGGCTTGGATATCCTCCAGAGAGCGGTCCCGCCACATGGCATACTTGCCGTAATAGCCGGTGGTCTCCTTATTGGCCTCCTGCTGCTCCCGCATTGCAGCCAGCTGCTCCTCGGTGCAGAAGCAGGGATAGGCCTGCCCCTCGGAAACCAGCTTCTTTGCATAAACATGGTACAGGAAGGCACGCTGGCGCTGACGGTAGGGGCCGTAAGCACCGAAGTCGCCATCAATGGTAGCGCCTTCATCGAAGGAGATGCCGTAGTGCTTCAGGGTGTTGATGAGCACCTCCACCGCACCGGGGACCTCCCGCTTGGCATCGGTATCCTCAACACGCAGGAACAGAACGCCGCCGGACTGATGGGCCATCCGCTCTGCGGTCAGGCCCTGCACCAGATTGCCCAGATGGACAAAGCCAGTGGGAGAGGGGGCCATACGGGTGACCACAGCGCCCTCCGGCAGGCTTCTTGCGGGGAATTTTTCTTCTAATGCCTCTGCCGTCTCGGTCACATTGGGAAACAGCAGCGCAGCAAGTGCTTGATAATCCATAGTATCTACCTCTTTGTCATAATATTCTAGCATAAAGTATAGCATAGGGCAGAAAGGAAATCAAGTGCGTAGAGAGGGTTGGGAGAGAGCGGAGAGGGTTGGGAGTGTGGAGTGTGGAGAGTGGAGTTAGTGGTTAGGAGTGCGGAATGAGGAGTTGTCATCCTGAGCGAAGGGCGTAAGCCCGCAGCCGAAGGATCTTCGCACTTACAAGCCTGTACGCAGACTGATAATGCGTAGATCCTTCGACTCGCTGCGCTCGCTCAGGATGACAGGCAGGAGGACTTCCGAAAAACTCCACTCTCCACTCTCCACACTCCACACTCAAATAAACTCTTGCACGAACACAAATCCTGTGCTACAATAAACCATTATTACAAGAAAAAGGAACGTGACGCAACATGAGCGAAGTCATTACCACCGAACCTAAGAAGAGAATGCTTTCCGGCATCCAGCCCTCCGGCGACCTGCATCTGGGCAACTACCTTGGTGCCATCAAGAACTGGGGTGCCCGGTCTGATAAATACGAGTGCTTCTATTTCATGGCAGACCTGCACACCATCACCGTCCGCCAGACCCCTGCGGACCTGCGCCGCCGCACGCTGGAGCAGCTGGCCCAGTACATTGCCTGCGGCCTCGACCCGGAGAAAAACACCCTGTTCATCCAGTCCCATGTCCACCAGCATGCGGAGCTGGGCTGGGTCCTGAACTGCTACACCATGTTCGGTGAGCTTTCCCGCATGACCCAGTTCAAGGACAAGTCCGCCAAGCACGCCGAGAACGTCAACGGCGGCCTGTTTACCTATCCTGCCCTGATGGCTGCGGATATTTTGCTGTATCAGCCGGACCTTGTTCCCGTGGGCCACGACCAGAAGCAGCACTGCGAGCTGACCCGTGACGTTGCCCGCCGCTTCAACGGCATCTACGGCGATGTCTTCAAGGTCCCCGAGCCCTTCATTCCCGAGACCGGTGCCCGGATCATGAGCCTGAACGCCCCCGAGAGCAAAATGTCTAAGTCCATGCCCGAGGGCTGCGTCTTCCTGATGGAGCGGCCTGAGGATATCCAGCGGAAGTTTAAGCGAGCCATCACCGATTCCGATACCGAGAATTGTGTCCGCTTCGACCCCGAGAACAAGCCCGGTGTGGCCAACCTTATGAGCATCTACTCTGCTGTTACCGGCAAGACTTTCGAGGAGATCGAAAGCGAGTTCTCCGGTCAGGGCTACGGCAAGTTCAAGCCCGTGGTGGGCGATGCCGTCATCGAGCACTTGCGGCCCATCCGGGAGGAATCCCAGCGGCTGCTGAAGGATAAGGCTTACCTTGAGAATGTCTACCGCGACGGTGCCCAGCGGGCCTCCTACGTTGCCGAGAAGACTCTGCGCAAGGTCTACAAGAAGGTAGGCTTCGTACAGAAGTGATGGAAAACGAGAATCTGACCCCGGAAGCGCCGGAGCTGGACAGCTGGCAGCGGGAGGAACGGTGCCGCAGGGCGCTGAAAACCGTATCGAAGGCCATGTTTATGCGCCTGTTCGTCACGGCGCTGCTGATTTGGGCGGCCTTTCAGACCAGTATGGAGCTGTGGATCTTGGGCCTGATTGCCTTGGTTCTGGTCATCAACCTCGCCGGGCTCCTGCCGCTGTGGACCGAATGGAAAAAACAGCGCATGATCCTCAAAGCGATCATCGCCGAGGATGAAGCATAAGGGATATGCCGCAGGAGAGTTTCCTGCGGCATTTTTTCCTTTTTGTTATTCGATAAGGCCTGCGTAATCCGGCACCCCATAGCCCCGGATGCGCATATCTCCCAGCCTGAGAATGCGGTAGGAAACGGCATCGTCCTTATTTCCTTCGATTACCTTCACAAAGGGCCACTTGGTGCCCACCACGATGCCCACATGATCTGCCCAGCCGGTGCTCTCGCCCTGCCGTTTCACATCCCAGTCGTAGAAAATCAGATCGCCGGGCAGGGGAATGTGGCCGTCCTCCTCGATCCATCGTCCGATTTCCTGAAACAGGCCGATGTGCCGCTGGCAGCCGCATTCCATGGGAATGATCTCCGTCAAACCCGCTTCAATTGCCATGGCGCTGACAAAGGTGGAGCACCAGCTGTCCGTTTCCTGCACCGCGTACCCTACCGGCAGGACCTCCTGTGCGTTGTAGAGCGCCAGAATGGCCTTGTGGCTGCCGTCGGATTCCTTGCAGCCGAGATAGCCTTGGGCGGTTTCTACCAGAGACAGACGCAGCTGGCTCTCCTCCGGGGTGACCTTCCAATAGAAACCCCATGGGTCAAACAGATAATGGGCAGCAACAGCGCCGAGCGCCAGCAGCACTGCAGTCCATGCAAGGATTCTCTTTCTCGTATCCATGGGCCATCCTCCGCAGTCAGTATGCCCTTATTATAGCAAAACCATGGACAAAAAGCTACAGGAAAAGATAGAGCACCAGTGTCAGCAGCGCCGTATTCTGGTCCTCCTGACAGTCACCCGCCATCAAAAGCAGCAGCAAGACGATCAGCAGGTCCTCCGTATCAAAGCTTTTGGGAAGCAGCTGCCGGAAAAATTGCACCACGCCCACAGGCGGATCGCTGGGCCGGGGACGCGGAGGCGGCGGAGGCGGTGGTGCCGGGTGATGAACACAATTCTGACAGGGAGGCGGAATGACCTCCTGCTTTTGTTCCGGCACGGCAGGCCGCGGCGGAGGCGGCGGTGCGGGCTCTGCCATCCGGTTTCTCCGGTAAGTACCATCGCTTTGGGGAACATATCGGTTATACATCCCATCACCTCATCGTCAGAAGCTGCAGGCCTCCGGATTGAAAGAAGCTGGAGGCCATTCCCGCCATCCGGGCTGCCCGCATGGCCCGTTCCAGCTTTCCCACCCGGTCCCGGCTCAGGTAAGGGGACAGGGCCTTCAGCAGCGCCTGCTGGTTGGAATCCACGCCGTTCTGCTTCACCAGCCCCGCAAGACCTTGGAGCACTCTGGGATCCACGGCCGGCGGCTCCTCCTTTGGAGGCTGTGCTTGAGGCTGCTGCTGCGGCTGTGCAGCGCCCAAGCTCTGGGCCATGGACATGATCTGCTGCATCAGCTGGGGGTTATTCAGCACAGAACCCAGCTTTTCTTCCAGTTCACTCATGACTGCTCCTCCAATTGCTTCATCAGCGCCTTCGCCTCCGGTGTCTCCAGCAGCGAGGAGAGAATGGCCTTAGCGCCCTCGTAATCTCCGCCGGACGCCCGGGAAATGGCGTTTTGCAGCTGCGCACCGCCTTTTTTCTGCAAAAGTGTCAGCAGCTGCTGCCCCTGAGAAGACTGGGCCATCCGCAGAAGCTGATCTCGGTCATATTGCATTGCACTTACCTCCTGTGAGGAAATATCCATCTGACACAGTCTATGCACTGCGTAGGAGAAATGTACACAAAAAAGCAGGCTGCTCCGAAAAGCAGCCTGCCTGTTTCCTATCAGCAGCCGATCCGTGCCAGCATTTCGCCGTACTCGGTCATGCCCTTAATGAGATTCTTTTTCATAGACATAGGGATTCCTCCTAAAAAAATCAGTTGTTGATCTGCTTCAGATGCTCGCTGCTGCAATTCACAGCCAGCTGAATATTCTTACGATAGTTGATCATGGTGATTACCTCCTGAATGTAAGATGAAAGGGTTTACCGGCCAATGCGGGTCAGCAGCTCGCCGTACTGGCTCATCATGATGAACAGGTTTCTTTTCATAGTATAGTACCTCCAAAATTGAGTGTCATGTTTCTATATTTAAAATGTGAAATTTCTTTGAATGAAACTTGCAGACAGCTGTTTGCACCGCCGACAAGCATGGCGGTATTATAGCATCTTGACAGAACGGAAAAAAGTGGTATAATTGACTTCTGTATGGTGAATATTGACTTTTGTGAATGAAGTGTGAACTGAAAAAGTTCCTGAAAAGGAGTATTTTGTGGAAAACTATCAACATCGAATGCTGGTCGGTATGGAAGAATCCGGCTTCGGTATCAAATATGAAAATAAACTCAGCGCCTACACGCCGCCCCATTGGCACAAGGCTGTGGAGCTGCTGCTCTTTGTAAAAGGCAAGGTAACTTGCAATTTTGAAAACGCCCAGCGTCATTTTAAGGCTGGCGACATGTTTATCATCAACTCCCACGAGGTCCACGAGACCAAATGCAGCCGGGGCGCGGTCTATCTGGTGGTCCACATCGACCCCAATACCATGCTGCATTATGTTCCCACCTTTGACCAGCTTCGCTTTTCGCTGACCCATGACCCGGAGGATCAGGAGAAGGCTGCTGCCTATGACCAGCTCAAGGGCCACATGCAGCAGATCCTTCGGCAGACTGCAGAGGAATCCGATCTGACCGGAAAGCTGGAGCGGCAGGGTAGGCTGTTTGCAGTGGCCGCTCTGCTGGTGAAGCACTTTGCCCAGCCCTTGGCCGTGGAGGAGACCCGCCTTCAGCGCAGTGACATGACCCGGCTGGAGCCTTTGCTGGAATACATCCAGCTCCACCATGGCGAAGAGCTGCCGCTGGATGAAGCGGTGGACTTTATGGGCCTTAACAAGGAGTATTTCTGCCGCCTCTTTAAGAAAAATATGGGTGTCAGCTATTTGCAGTATGTCTATCAGATCCGCACCACGGCAGTCTGCCGGGATCTGGAGATCACCGAGGACCCCATTGGCGAGATCGCAGAACGCCACGGCTTCCGGGACCCGAAAATGCTGAACCAGTATTTCCGGGAGATCTACGGATGTACCCCTTCGGAAAAGCGGAAATTCTTCCGGGAAGTCACCATTGACGATCCGGATGGAGATTTTGAATAAATCTGTCGAATATACACATACTGAAAGAGGAAAGCCTATGCAGATCCTAGTCTTATCCGATTCCCACTCCACCTTAAGCTTTATGCGCCGCTGTATCGCTGCGGTAAAGCCGGATGCCATCATCCATCTGGGAGACCACTATGATGACGGGGAAGCCATGAAGGAGGAGTTCCCGTCTATTCCCATGTATCAGGTCCCGGGCAACTGCGACCGCTACCGCTGCCCGCCCGGTGTGCCGGAGATCCTGATCTACCGGATCTGCGGTGTAGACCTTTACATGACCCACGGCCATAAGCATAGCGTCAAATCCTATCTGGGTGCCCTGCTTCGGGATGCCCGGGCAGCCGGTGTCAGCGCTGTCCTCTACGGCCATACCCATGTGCCGGACTGCCATCAGGAACCGGACGGTCTTTGGGTGCTGAACCCCGGCAGCTGCGGCTATTTTGGCGGCAGCGCAGGCCTGATCCAGTGCAAAGACGGCAGGATCAGCACCTGCCGCCTTCTCAGAGAGGAAGATATCAGCTCAATGTGATCAGAAACAGCATGGCGCTGACAAAGCCCATGCAGGAGACCAGTCCGGTCATCACATCCAGTGCCTTCTGGGCAAAATAGTTCTGATCTGCTGCGTTGGGATAAATGGGCTGCTTGGTTTCTACGATCCTCAGGTGCTTGTACTGCTTCTTTGTATGCTTCATGGGTGTGTCCTCCTTTTGTTTTTCTTTCTGACATCAGTATACAGAAGGAAACGTACAATAAAATGGACTGAAAGGCACCTCGCAAGAAAAATCCCTGACTTGAAACCCGTAAGCAACTATGCTATACTATAATAAATACTCTCCCGGAGGAAGAAATATGGAACATTCCGGAACAGCCCCCACCGCTGCCCCCAAGGCCAAGACGGTGATCCAGAAAATCAACCATTATATCAATCTCATCGGCACCCTCCTCTTCCGGCTGCGGAAGCTGGTTCTGGCGGCACCTGTGGTTTATTATGCGCTGAAGCTGGCAGCTTATAATATGGAGCATTTACCGGAGGAGGTGGGCATCAACCTCCAATCCAGCGGCATGTTTGCCATGACCATTGCCCGCTCCATGGCGGTGATGGGCCCCTTGGGCCTGACCATTGCCTGCCTGCTGCTGATGTTCTGCTCCCGCAAGGCGCTGTATCCCTGGGCTATCAGCATCTTTACGCTGGCCCTGCCCTTGCTGCTGCTTTTCAGCAATCTGTACCCTGCATAATATTGACGAATATGACAAAACAGACGGCTTTTTCCGGCCGTCTGTTTTCTGCTTTGTACAAAGATTCTTTGCCCTTTGTTTAAGGAACGTTCACCATTTCTTCTCCTGCTTTGCTATACTATTGGTACAGAGCGGAAAGCAATGAGGAAAGCCGATGCCGTGGAAATATCTGCGGATGACCCGACGGCGGCCCTGTGACACTTTGCGGTTCCGAAAAGAGGATACATCACCAGCAGCGGCTTATGATAAGCCGCTGTGTTTTTTGTTTCCTGCAGCATGAAAAACAGCGCCATCTATGGAGATGGCGCTGCGTTCAGGCAGGAAGGATATGTGGGGCTTACTCCATATTCTGCAGCTTTTTATTTTTGCCAAAGTAGGCCAGAACATAGCTGCCGAAGGCATACAGCAGAAAAACGGCATCTACCAAGATGATAATGTCCACTGTTACTTCATTCATACGGGGAAACAGGACCAGCATGATCAGGCTGGAAAACAAGACCGTGGTGCAGACCTTTCCGGCCATCAGCGCACCGTCCAGCGCCTGCCCTTTCCGTAAATGGATAATGAAGACGATAAGTTGAAAAAACTCCTTTATCAGAAACAATGCCAGCACCGGATAGAGGAGGGGATACCGGTCAGACAGGCACAAGATCAGAGCAAGCTGGGTAAACTTATCTGCCAGAGGGTCTAAGACCTTTCCCACTTTGGAGATCATATTAAAATGACGGGCGATTTTTCCATCCACCAGATCCGTCAGGCAGGAAATTGCCAACACGATACCAGCCAGCAGATAGTCAGAATCCGTTTCCGCATGCAGGTATATGGAAACATATACCGGGATCAGCAGAAACCGAAAGAGGCTGAGGAAATTCGGTATGGTAAAAACTTCTTTTTTCCAGTCTTTGATAAACATTGGATAGATCCTCCGAAGCAGGTAAAGCCAAAAACAGTGATGTTATTATAGACACTTTTGAAATGTTTATCAAGAGAAACATTCAAAATCTGGAAAAATTCATAATTTATCAATATTTTCCGCAGATATCATGACGATTCAATCAAAGGAAGCCTGCAAATTTGCGGCCAATGGATACTGCAGCGCCAGATGCTTCCATGTGTGCTTATCCAGATGCCCGGTCATAGGAAGACCGCTTAAGGCCTGAAAAGAGGCAAGGGCATCGGATGTGGCATCATCCAGAAGTCCCGTCATGCCGGGCTGACCGACGCTCTCATAAATTTCTGACAGATACATCAGCATGGCCTGCACCAGATACACATGAGGATGCCGTTCTCCCTTCCGGATCACCTGACCGGGGTTCAAAATAACGTGTAGGGGATGGGCTTCCTCCTGCTGTATCCGGGCATGGTCAAATACAGCAACGATGGCCTCCCATGTGCTCTGGTCAGTGACACCGGTAATGGGCAGCCCGTGCTTTCTCTGAAAATGGGAAACGGACTTCATGGTTTCCGGGCCGTAAATTCCATCCGGTACCAGCGTGAGATAATTTGGGTCCCACTGCGCAATGGTTCGCAGCATGGTTTGCAGGCTTCGGATAGGCTGGCCGATAAAGGATTCCTTTGGTCTCATCGCGGTGCCTCCTGTCGAACGGGGTCCTGATTCCCGGTGCGCAGGGCGGTTCCGGGAAACTGGGTGAGGGTGGTGGTTCTGGCATACCGGTTTCGGGGCGGGGTGCCGGTGATGATGGCGTTGGTATAGGGAAAATCCTCCGGATCCCGCCAGCTGGTGGTTTCAATGCCGGAAAACTGGTCATAGATCTCATCCCATGTCTGGAAATTGACGATCCCGGTTTGGGGCAGGCCGAACCGGCCCTGCGCTGCGATCACCGCATTTCGGGTCGCCGGCCCAAAGATTCCGTCTATGGCAATGGGCGGGATCTCGGGGATGTATTCCGCAAGGACGCGGAGCATATATTGCAGGTGCTCCACCTTGACACCCCGGTCGCCTTCGTTGATGGGATCCGTGAGGGCCCAAGAGTTGGTATAGAAACGCTGCCCCTGACTGTGCAGCTCCGCCATTCGGGTCACTGCGATGTAAATGCGCACAAGTGCATACCATGTGGATTTTCCCACAACACCATCCGGCTCCAAATTGAAAACCTCCTGAAATTTCCGGACGGCTGCCTCTGTCTGGGCACCAAAGATCCCATCCACAGAGGGGATTTTGGGAATGGCCGGATAGCTTTGGGAGATGCGGTTCAGCATGACCTGTGTTGTGACCACACCGGGACCGGAGGTGCCCCGGCGCAGGGGACGGCCCGGATAGGAAGAGGTGATCCCGGAGACTGGGGCGTCATTGACGATCTCCACATTTCCATAATAGCTGCGGATGATCTGTACGGAATTATATCCCTGCTGGGCAAGATTTTCACTGCCCCATTGGCTCAGACCCTCACAGGTGACGGTGGTGCCGTTACAGAATTTGGCCGCCAGCGGTTCTACGAAGCCGGGTCTGCGCAGATAATCGTTGAAAAGTTCATCCACAAGCCGGGAGATGTTGGTGAAAAAGCTTCTGCCATTGACAAAATACTGATCGTAAGCCGTGGAATTGGTAATATCAAAATCATACCCCCGGCTTCGGTAAAACTCTGTGTATACCCGGTTCAGGGCAAAGGAAACGATGGCCAGTATATTGGCCCGCAGGGCGCTTTCGTCCCAAGTTGGATAGATTTCGCTGGAGGCAACATTTTTTACGTAATCCGAAAAGCTGACGGTAACATTCTCTGCATCCGAACGGGGCGTGCCCAGATGGACGGTGATCGTTTGGGGAATGTAGGGCGTGATGGGTGGCAAGCAGACACCTCCTTATAGATTTTGCGGCGGCGTATCAAAAACGACCCTCTGATCCCATGCGTTGGGCAGCTCTGACAGAGGGATCATCTCCAAATTCTGATACGTTGTAGTGCCTGCAAAGACCTGCAGATTTTCTGCCTCGATCTGCTCGTAGCCTCGAACTCTGGCATAGAGATTCACCACGGCAAAGGGCCTTTCAGAGGGATTTGGCTGAAGGCTTTCCGACCGGTCCGGGACGGGGATCTCAATAGGGGATATCAGGCCGTTGCGGTCGGTTAAGCGCATGGCGATGGCGGTCCCATCGGTGGCGGTCACGGTAATGGCCACATCCTCTAGGGGAAACTGCGCGGTGCTGGTATACGCCCGCACCTGTATGTAGCCGGTGGCTGGCATAAAATACCTCCTTTCGGTTCTCGGATATCCTATGCAGCCGGGGCGGAAAAAGTTCCCGCCCCATAGGGCTCTTGTGCAGTGCTTACAGAAAGGGCTTCATCTGCCGGATGTTGGCTGTCTCACAGTCCAGCAGCTTTCGGCTCAGGATCTGAAGCTGTTCATCCTGTCCGGCAAACTGATGGATGTTTTTCAGTCCCTTTATCATGCCCCGGGTATTGCCTTGGATCATCATGCCTGCGATTTTAGAGTCGGAGTTGCGTCCTGTTAATTTCATGCGGGTCATCCGGTCCGCCATAAACCGGATAGCCGGATCCAGTTCCTTGACCTCCCAGCCCCGTTGGGTCGCAATGGCATGGGCTTCTGTTTCGATAGAGTCATATTCCCGCAGCTGATCTTCCAGTGCCTTGCGCAGCCCGGGCCGCATGCTGGTGTCCAGCACGCTGCGGATGCCGATCTGACCCATTTGCGTGGTCTTTAACACAGAGGATAATATTTCTTTGCTTTCTTTCATATTGTCATCACCGACCTTATTATGCACATTTCGCGCATGGGCATACATACAATAAAAGGCAGAAAGGATGTGATGGATATGTGTGCAATTTCTGGCATACTGGGCCTACCTTGGGAAGAAGCTGTCATGAAAAGCATGATCGAAACGATGCACCGCCGGGGTCCCGATGAACGGGGCTGCTTTCACGAGGACGATACGCTTCTGCTGCACACCCGCTTGGCAATCGTCGATCCGGAGGGCGGAAAACAGCCTATGGCGCTGACTTGGGATCAGGAAACCTATGTTCTGGTATATAATGGTGAATTATATAATACAGAAGAATTGCGCCGGCAGCTTACAGCAGCAGGCCACCGCTTCCGCAGCCATTCCGATACCGAAGTTTTGCTGCATGCCTATGCGGAATATGGGGAAGACTGCCTTCGCCGGCTCAATGGCATTTTTTCCTTTGCGGTCTGGGAAAAGAAACGGCGCAGGCTGTTTCTTGCAAGGGACCGGATCGGTGTAAAGCCCTTGTTTTACCTGCTTCATCAGCACGGCTTGCTGTTTGCGTCGGAGATCAAAACGATTTTGGCCTATCCCGGGGTAAAAGCACAGCTGGATCGGGAGGGCGCGTCTGAGCTGCTTTTGCTAGGCCCCGGCAGGATGCCGGGAAGCGGCGTGTTCCGCAATATCCGGGAGCTGGAGCCCGGCTGCTGCGGATATTTTGAAAATGCCCGGCTGGAGCTATCCCGCTATTGGAAATTGCGGGACCGGGAACACCGGGAAAGCTACGACGAAACCGTGGAATGCGTCCGCTATCTGGTGCAGGATGCAATCACCCGGCAAATGGTATCCGATGCTCCCATTGGCACCTTCCTGTCCGGCGGTCTGGATTCCAGCATTATCACCGCTGTTTGCGCAAAGGCCATGGAAAGCAGGGGAGAGACCTTAAAAACGTTTTCTGTGGATTATCAGAATAACGATCAGTATTTTCAGGCAAATAAATTTCAGCCAAATTCCGATGGTGATTACATCCGTCTCATGCAGAAAAAACTGCATACGGACCACCATTGGAGCATTTTGACACCGGAAGACCTGATAGACCGGCTGGAAGCTGCCACCATTGCACGGGATCTGCCGGGGATGGCAGATGTGGATTTTTCCCTGCTGGCATTCTGCGGTGATGTCCGCAGGGAGGTTAAGGTCGCGCTGTCCGGAGAATGTGCCGATGAGATCTTCGGAGGATACCCATGGTACCGGGACCCGGAGATCCGGCTGCAGGAGGGCTTCCCGTGGGCCCAGAATGTCCATCAGAGGGCGAAGCTGCTGAATCCGGGTATCGCAGACCAGCCGATCGCATTTGTCATGGACGCTTATACAGCGACCTGTCAGGCAAGCGATATCCTGCCGGGAACCGCTCCCACAGAGCGGCGGATTAAAGAACTGGTGAACCTGAATTTCAATTGGTTCATGCAGACCCTGCTGGACCGGAAGGACCGAATGAGTATGTACCATGGCTTGGAGGTCCGTGTCCCGTTCTGTGATTACCGGATCGCGGAATATTTGTACGGCGTTCCATGGGCATTCAAGGAGCATAGGGGACAGGAAAAGGGACTTCTGCGCAATGCGGTAACGGACCTGCTCCCGGAGGAGGTCCTGTACCGCAAAAAAAGCCCCTATCCAAAGACGTTTGATCCGGCTTATGAAGAAATCGCAGCGAAAAAGGTAGAAAAACTGTTGCTGGAGGATTCTCCGGTTTGGCATGTGGTCTCAAAAAAGGAAGCTAGGAATCTTTTGACCATGGAATCCCCGTGGCCGTGGTATGGCCAGCTGATGCGCCGACCCCAGACGCTGGCCTATTTTCTCCAGCTGGATTTTTGGCTTCGCCATTATGAGATAGAAATGTGCTTTTAACAATTGACGAAGAAAAGCCCCCATGGTAAAATATATTAGAAATAAAACCCTGCAAAGGATATACGATATACAGGAGGCATCGCTATGCGCAAAACAAAGATCATCTGCACCATCGGTCCTGCCAGTGAAAATGAAGAGGTCCTGACCCAAATGTGTCTGGCTGGCATGAATGTCGCCCGCTTGAACTTCTCCCACGGCACCCACGAGGAGCATGCCCAGAAGGTTGCACTCATCAAGCGTGTTCGGGAAAAGCTGAACCTGCCTATCGCCATTCTGCTGGATACCAAGGGTCCTGAGTACCGGATCCGTACCTTTAAGGACGGGAAAGTGGAGATCAAGACCGGTGCTGCCTTCACCTTTACGGTCGATGAGATCGAAGGCGACGAGAACATTGTTGCTGTCAACTATAAGCAGCTAAACAAGGATCTGAAACCCGGTGACATTGTGACTGTCAACAATGGCATGGTGAAGTTCGAGGTCCAGAAGATCGAGGGGACCAATATCATCACCAAATGCCTTCTGGGCGGTACCTTAAGCAACCGCAAGAGCATGTCCTTCCCCAATAAGGTCATGTCCGGCCCCTACCTGTCTGAGCAGGATAAGGCGGATATCATTTTCGGTATCCAGCAGGGTGTTGACTTCGTGGCAGCATCCTTCGTATCCACTGCTCAGGACGTTATTGATATCCGCAACCTGCTGGATGCAAACGGCGGCAATGATATTGAAGTGGTGGCTAAGATCGAGAACCGTGCCGGTGTGGATAACGTAGTGGAGATCTGCCAGAACTGCGGCGGCATCATGATCGCCCGCGGCGATCTGGGTGTGGAAATCCCCTATGTGGAGGTGCCTGCCGTTCAGAAGAAGCTGACCCGGATCTGCCGTATGATGGGCAAGCGTGTTATTACCGCTACCGAAATGCTGGAATCCATGATCCAGAACCCCCGTCCCACCCGTGCAGAAATTTCTGACGTGGCCAATGCGGTCTACGATGGTACCTCCTGTGTCATGCTCTCCGGAGAATCCGCTGCCGGTAAGTATCCCGTAGAAGCCGTCAAGGCAATGGCAGAGATCGCCGCCTATACCGAGCAGCATACCGACTATAAGCAGCGCTTCCTCGCCACCGAATACATCGGCAAGGATAACTTGGACTGCATTTCCCATGCCGTCTGCTCCATGGCAATGGATGTGAAGGCTAAGGCCATTGTGGTCTGCTCCGTTTCCGGTAAGACCGCTATGCTGGTCAGCCGCTTCCGTACGCCTGTGAACATTATCGGCATGACCACCGATCCCAAGATCTGGCGCCGCCTGTCCATGAGCTGGGGTGTTACGCCCGTCATGGCAGAGCAGTTCCCCAGTATGGATGTCATGTTCTACTATGCCAAGAAGGCAACTATGGAGATCCTGAACCTCCAGCCCGGCGACAACATCGTCCTCACCGGCGGTGCCATCAATGGCCGCTCCGGCAATACCGATACCATCAAAATCGAAATGATTTAGTCAAAACCTCCGGCATATAACGGCTCAGCTTGCCACTAAGAAGCAAAACCGCGTACAGAAATGGATGGTATTCTTTGCTGTATCGCAAATGCTTCCATTCCCATCTTCCGATGAGCCGGGGACCTTTTTCACCCAAGGCTAGACTCGGGATGTAATAATCTTCCTGCAATTTATACCAAAGTCCATTTTTGCGGAATAGACCTTGAAGGATTTTTCCTTTGAGGTCTATTTTTTTACGTAAAGCACTGGGATTCCTTGCGTTATTGTGAATAAAACCAGCTTTTTTATTCCTGATCTTGACCCTTTTCGGACGTTAAAAGGAACGAGAAATCGTTTTCCCCATCGCAATCAATTTTGTACCCCCATGAACCTCTAAACTGTTTTTCATACAGGCCTTGCAGGCTTTCGTTTCTTTCGGCTGATTTTACATAGAGGAGTTTTTTATTTTTATAACAAATCTTTGATGCAGAACATAGGCGTTATTACCTCTGTTCTTTTTCTGTCTGATATGCTATGATATACATGAATTACAAAATATGGAGGGATCTCATGCTGGATTTTTTGAAAAACGAGGGTGTCAGTCATAGCATCATTGCAGAAGTAGAGCGGTTTCGGGCAAGCTTTCCTGTCGAAGAAGGTTTGAGCCATCGCATTCCGGTCCCTCGGTATCTGTATTACGGAAAAGACATCTGGGAAGAGGCCATCACCGCCCTTCTCTGCGGAGAAAACCTTTTGCTGGTAGGCCCGAAGGCCACGGGAAAAAACGTTTTGGCAGAGAATCTGGCTGCTGTTTTTGGACGTCCCAGCTGGGATGTTTCCTTCTACATTAACACAGATGCTGCTACTTTGCTGGGAACAGATACCTTTGCTGATGGCGCAGTCACGCTGCGCAAGGGACCGATCTACCAATGTGCAGAAAAGGGCGGCTTTGGTATTCTGGACGAGATCAATATGGCCAAGAATGAATCGTTGGCGGTACTGCATGCCACGCTGGACTTCCGGCGCTGCATCGATATGCCCGGTTATGATCGTATCACCATGCACAATGCCACCCGGTTCATCGCCACCATGAATTACGGCTACGCCGGCACCAGAGAGTTGAACGAGGCGCTGGCTTCCCGCTTTGTGGTCATCGATATGCCTGCCATTACCACCGATGGGATGATCAAGCTGCTTTGCCGCGAATATCCGAAGCTGCGCCACACTTATGCGGAGCAATTCGCCGGTCTGTTTCAGGATATTCAGAAGAAGTGTGATGGTGGAGAACTGTCCACCAAACCTTTGGACTTGCGGGGTCTGGTGGCTGCAGTGCGTCTGATGCAGACGGGACTGGAAGGCAATCGTGCACTGGAGCTGGGTTTGGTCAACAAGTCCTTTGATGATTTTGAAAAGCAGTTGGTCAGAGACGTGATCCGAGCCCGCCTGCCGGGCGCTCTTACCTATGAGGATGTGTTTGTCTGATGGAGATTCAGGAACAGGAAAAACGCCGTGCCAGCAACCTGATCTGGAATGCAGCTCAAGACTATGACTTTGAACCGGACTTCAAGGCCTATGACGAAGAAGGTCAGGCAGATCTGTACTGGAACAGCATCATCGGTGCAGTCCGAAAAAATTACGGTGCACAGCCCATTGAAAAACTGTTTTCCGCCCTGCGCGGCAGTGAAAACGAAGTGTTATATGAGCAGCTGATCTGGTTGGGGCTGGAGAATGCGGTTTTCCAGCGGGAGGCTGCCCTGCGCCCTGCGCTGCCTGCCTTGCGCAGGAGCTATGCCCAGCGGGTCATTGCCAGTGTGCAGAGAGCCAACCTGCTGGAAATTATGGAAGAGGCACATTTTCGCCGTGCACTGGGTGAGGACCCCGCCCTGACACCATGGGACCGCAAAATGCTGGACGCGCTGGAATTTCCCGGTGACTGGGATGCGGATACCCTGAGCGCCCGCGCGTTGGAAATATTGCAGGATTGCTTCGGCTTTGTCCCCAATCAGGGACAGGGTAAACGGATAAAAAAGCACGGCCTCTTCCCCCGCAAACGGAAAGAGGAATTATTTGAACCGTCCGCTGTTCGCAGATTCGGCCGAGGATACAGCGAGCATGTCTCTGCCAGCGATAAGGATCAGATAGGGCCAGCGCGGCGGACGATAACGGATAAAAGCGAAGAGCAGACGGAAGCATTGCTGAAAAAGCACATTTCCGCTTACTTTGGCCAGGCATTATATGATGAGCGCACCACCGCTGAGCTGGAACGGAAGCTGTGTGTAGACAACCATAAGAACTGCCGATTGTATTATGCGGTGGGCAGTGCGGAATATGATCGCAAGCTGCGAGGACATTATGCCAAAAGACGCAAGGGCGCACTGAAGCAGATGGCCGCCAACCGTGCAGCCTATGAGGCCGATGCCCTGCGCCACCGCAATTCCATCCTGCGTCTTACTGCCCGCATTCGCAATGCTATGATGGCCTATCTTCAGCCTACGGTCAATCGCACTGCTTCCGGTATGTTGGATCCCAGCCGTGTATGGCGGGGCGTGTATCTGGATGACGATAAAGTCTTTACCCGTATCATGCAGAACGACCCCGGTACCCTGTGTGTAGACATCCTGCTGGACGCATCCTACTCTCAGGTAAATCGACAGGCAATGGTGTCTGCACAGGGTTATATGATTGCAGAAGCGCTGACCCGCTGCAATATTCCTGTGCGTGTAAGTTCTTTCTGCTCCATCAGCGGATATACGGTTTTGACCCGCTATCGGGATTATTTCGACCGGGATAGCAATGACCGTATCTTCCATTATTTTACCGCCGGATGCAACCGGGACGGATTGGCGCTGCGGGCCATCTGCCGGGAGATGGAAACGGCACCTTTCGAGCATAAAATGCTGATCCTATTATCCGATGCCCGTCCCCATGACATCATTCAATTCAGTCAGAACGGCCAGTATGTGGATTATTCCGGAGACAATGGCATCCTGAATACGGCTGCCGAGGTACGTTCGCTGCTGCACCGGGGGATCTCCGTTATCTGTGTTTTTACCGGCGATGACAACGATGTTCCTTCCGCGCATACCATCTATGGTAGAAATTTTGCCCGTATCCGCAATCTGGAGCAATTTGCCGATACCGTGGGCACGCTCATTCAGAATCAGATCCGCAGTCTTTGAATGGCCACCATGATTGCAATAGAACAAAAAAGCCTTGAGACTCGATGTGTCTCAAGGCTTTTTCCCTTGGCCGGAGTGTAATTATAGGTTTTCAAGAATTAAGCAAACTTGATTGATATCCACATCCATATTGGATGCGTCTATCAATCAAGGGATTCTCCCACGGGCTAAACAAGTGAGCGCACTGGTGCAGCCCTTTCGAATACCTCTGTCCATCCAAATAAGAAAGCCCACCCGTTGGGTGGACTTTCTTATTTGGTCGGAGTATCGGGATTCGAACCCGAGGCCTCTTGGACCCGAACCAAGCGCGATACCAAACTTCGCCATACCCCGTAATCTTGTATATTATAGCGGGAAATTCCCCGGATGTCAACCAGAATTATTGTCAAAACAGGACTTCATTTGAAGTCCTGTCAGAACGCAGCTTCCCTGTTTTGTGTTAAGTAAGACAGTGGGAGCAGTATCATGCATACCGCGCAGACATCTTTAGCTGTCTGCCGGTAAAATGTCCTTCTGGGGTATCATCAAGCCTCTGGCTTAGCCGGAGGTTTTGATTATCGAAATCTGCGGGCATAGCCGCACTTGCGGCAAAGCTCCTCAGTGGCTTTTTTGTTCTGGAAGCCCTGATAGATGGCCACGGAGCGGGGCTTGGATAGAATGTCCTCCATGGATTCCAAATGGAGATTTCCCAAAGCAATATCCCCCTCGTGATCCAGACAGCAGGGAACCACGGTGCCGTCGCATAGAACGCCGATCTGATCCCGAAGCCCGTAACAGAATACCTGATCCCCTTCGTCCTTTGCGGTCAGATCGGGCCAGTCGAATTTGTCACCGTATTCCAGATAGACCCGCTCTCCAATGCGGAGGCCCCTTCGTTCCTCCTGCCATGGATTATGGAAGGCTACTTTCATGGCGGCTAGGATTTCTCCATTTTTTTCATCGGCCCCGCCTTGATTCCACAGTCGGTAGACTACAAGCGTTTTCCCTTCTGCAGCCTGTCCGAAGGAAATGCACTGGTGGAGGTAATCTCCAAAGGGCACAGACAAGTCATTTGCCTCAAAAGCATGCAGAGAAATATTCACCTTGTGAAGGGCAGGGGAGTGGAGCAGCATCTGCTGATGACGCTGCAGCAGGCTGCCGTTGGTGGTCAGGATCACCCGGAAGCCGCTTTCTCCCGCCAGCTGCAAAAAACGTTCCAGCTGCGGATGGCACAGAGGTTCTCCCATGAGATGAAAATAAAGGTAATCGGTCCATGGCCGCAGCTTGGGAAGCAGGGTAGAAAACTCCTCCTCGGTCATCACGTGAGGCTGCCGCTTTGTTCCGGGACAAAAGCTGCATTTCAGATTGCAGATGTTGGAGATTTCCAGATAGATTTTTTGAAAGCGTTTTTTCATACAGGATCTCCATGAAGGATACGGTCTAATTTGCGGAAGAAGACCTCTTCCAATTCTCCCTGTTGAGGGAAACGGCTTACGTTGATGGTAAGTGTTCCCTTGTAGGACAGTATGGCACAGCCGTAGGGAGAGAGCATTCTGGGTGTCAGCATTACGTCCATATGCTGGACATAGCGCTGCATTTCCTCCGGCAGAGACACATTTCCTAGGTTAGTGACGGTGACGCTGGAGGTAGGTTCGCCGAAAAAGCAGCAAACCAGACGCATCAAGGCGCGCTTGATGGGTAGGGGAATGACACGCATGTACCATGCGTTTTGCAGCTTTACGTTATTGGAAATCACGGCACCCATATGCTCTTTTTGAAGCTGCGCCTGAATTTGTCCGCTGAAGCTGCGCAAAAGCGCGGACAGGGGTTTTCCTGTATCCTGCGGCTCCATGGTAGGCAGAATATAGTAAGAAAAGTTCCGTAAGGTCTCGCTTGGAAAGATCCGCCGCAGATCAACGGGGACCATGATGCGAACCGGCTGAAGCTTGCCTTCTCTATGCTGCTTTTGGATGTCCATTATAGAATCTGCCATCACGGTGCTGATGAGGGTGTTGATGGTCACATGATATCGGTGGGCGGCATCCAGAAGGTCGCTGGCAGGAACAGAATAAGAGGAGGTCCTGACAGTGCTTCTATCGCCGTTTCCACCGGGAAGCTGGTAAGCATACCGGCTGGGGATCCGTTTGGGTTTTTCCGTGTTGTAGCGAAGGAAGGCATCCTCCAATTCCTGCGGCAAAGGCGCCTGCTGCGTTTCCGGCAAAGTCTTGGATGCAGGAATCTGTGCACCGTATCGTAGGCGCAGATACGCAGCAACCAATGTGGTAAACGACCGGATGGCACCGTAGCCGTCCGTCAGCGCATGGAAGGCTTCAATGGAGATCCTCTTTCCCTCGTAATAGACCCGGTAGGCACAGGTGCTCAGCTCCTTCCTGCCCATGGTGATCAAACAGCCGGGATCCCGCTGGACCTGAGGCGGCGCGGTAATAGGAATTTGATGAAAATGAAAGGCTCCAAAGCGGAATCTGGCAAAAATGGTAGGAAACCGCTTGTAAACCTGGTCTACAGCCCTTTGGAGAGTATCCGGACAAATATCCTCCGATAAAACCATGGAGAAGCGGAATGTATTGGTATGATCCTTCCGAGCCTGAGCCAGAAATAAAATAGATGCATTGTCAATGGCATACTGGGAGCATGTTGTGTTTTTCATAAGCACCTCTGCAAGCTGTCATTTTCGGAACGCTTAAAGCATATCATATTTTTCCAGGTTCCGCAATAAGGGCCTATCTGAAAAAATGGAAATATGTCCAACAGCGGAAAAAGAGCTGTTGTGTGGGCCTGTTGCTTAGTATATGTCTAAATTCAAAAAGAACGGATTTACACAGGAAAATATCCATGATAAAATAAAAAAAGGGGGGATATTATGAACGGTGTAAACAAAACAATGTATATTCCGCTGTATGGTAAGGCCTATGTCAGCCGAAGGGGGATCCTGCTGCAGGATACCAAAGCTGAGCAGATTTGGCACGCAGAGGGGTTTCCACTGAAGGGAAAAGCAAGCTCCAAATGGCTTGCCTTTTATATGGGAATGCGTTCTGCCGTATTTGATAACTGGCTTCTTGCCCAGCTGAGGGAAGCTCCGGATGCGGTGGTTGTACATTTGGGCTGCGGCATGGACAGCCGGATCGAAAGGATCGGGTCGGGCTTTCAGCAGTGGTATGATATTGACTTTCCGGAAGTTATTGCGGAGAGAAGGCGGTATTTTACCGAAACAGAAGCGTATAAAATGCTGCCTGCCGATATACGGGAATCCAGCTGGCTGGAGGGAATACCGGAACATGTACCGGCAATCGTTTTGCTGGAAGGTGTCAGCATGTATCTGACCACGCAGGAACGAAACCGTTTGATGGAGCAGCTTACATCCCATTTTTCAAGTGTAAAGGTTCTGATGGACTGCTATACCATTATGGCAGCAAAGGCTTCCCGGTATAAAAATCCCATCAATGAGGTGGGGGTTACGCAGGTCTATGGCCTGGATTCCCCGGACGAGATCAATTTGACCTTTGTGAGGGAGCATGCGTTAACGCCCCAATCTCTGATCGATCAGCTTTCAGGAATGGAAAAGCATATTTTTAAATCCGTATTTGCAGGAAGCTTTTCTAGAAAGCTATACCGCCTGTATGAATATGAAGCATAAAAACTGCCTCCCAGTCATTTGGGAGGCAGTTTTGCTTACAATTCTTCCGCAGCTACAGTCAGCAGCTCCCGAATCTTCAGATTCTGGGGACAGGCAGTTTCGCATTGACCGCACTTGACGCAGTCGGAGGCCGTTCCGCCGGTGATCTGCGGGACCGGCTGGTCCTGCCGCAGGGCATTCAGCCCGGCAAAGATCTCCGGGATAGCGATTCCCTGCGGACAGACCTCGGTACAATACCGGCAATTGGTACAGGGGATCAGCTCCTGATTTCGGAAAATAGCACAGACTTTCTCGATTGCATCCCGTTCCGTACCGGTTAGCGGCTGGAAATCCTTCATGAAGGATACATTGTCCAGCATCTGCTCCATATTGCTCATGCCGGACAGCACCATCATCATACCGTCGAAGCCAGCGGCAAACCGGATGGCGTAACTGGCGTTGGAGCCGCCTTCCAGCCGGTCAAGGATCTTCTGCGCAGCGGAGGACAGATTCACCAGAGAACCACCCTTTACCGGCTCCATCACGATTACAGGCTTGCCGTGCTTGCGGCAGATCTCATAGCATTCCCGGGACTGTACCTTATCATCTTCAAAATCAACATAATTGAACTGGATCTGAACGACTTCGATCTGGGGATACTCTGTCAGGATCTGATCCAGCGCGGCAGCGGTATCATGGAAGGAGATGCCCATGTGGCGGATCTTACCCTCGGCCTTCAGCTCCATGGCAGTCTCATAAGCCCGGGCCTTTTTGTAATGCTCCAAACGGCTCAAACTCTGGGCGTGCATGAGATAAAAGTCGAAATAATCAACACCGCAGGCCTCCAGCTGCTGCTCCAGAAGGGGACGGATATCCTCCTGTTTTTCAAAGAAGTTTGGGGACAGCTTGTTGGTCAGAATATACCGGTCCCGGGGATACCGGGAGGTCAGACATTCCCGAATGGCCAGTTCACTTTTTCCATTGATATAGCCATGGGCGGTATCAAAATAATTGAAGCCATTTTCCAAAAAAGTGTCCACCATTTGAGAGGTCTGGGCAATGTCAACATCGTCGCCGATCATAGGCAGACGCATAAAGCCGAAGCCGAAATTTTTCTTTATCAGTTCAAAAGACATAAGCAACCTCCAATAATTTTTCTAACAGTATATCATTCCAGACAGTATGGGGGCAATCGATAAAATACCTAAAAATCTTTGCCATGATTTGTCAGGATTGACATTGATTTACGCCGGTGCTATACTGAAACAAATGAGCGCATGGAGGGCATATATGGCGTTTGACCTAAAAAAGGAATATAAGGAATTTTATATGCCGAAAAACAGCCCGGAATTGGTGAACGTTCCGAAAATGAACTACATCGCAGTCCGGGGCGAAGGGGATCCCAATGAAGAAGGCGGTGCGTATCAGGCTGCGATTGCTACTGTTTATGCGGTAGCCTATACTATTAAAATGAGCAAAAAAGGAGACCATAGGATCGAAGGTTATTTTGACTTTGTGGTTCCTCCGTTGGAGGGCTTTTGGTGGCAGGACGGCAGGGAAGGTGTCGACTGTTCCCAAAAGGATCGATTCCAATGGATAACGGTGATTCGTCTGCCGGATTTTGTGACAGCAGCGGATTTTCAGTGGGCGGTAGCAGAGGCATCCCGAAAGAAGAAGCTGGACTGCTCCTGCGCGGAGTTTCTGACGGTAGAGGAGGGGCTGTGCATTCAGTGCCTCCATCTGGGATCTTTTGATGAAGAAGCGGCAACCGTAGCCCGAATGGATGGCTGGCTGAAAGAAAATGGCTACTGCAATGATTTTTCTGCGACACGGCTGCACCACGAGATCTACCTGTCTGATGCCCGAAAGGTAGCACCGGAAAAATGGAAGACTGTGATCCGCCATCCGATCCGAAAGGTATGAATCCATGAAATATGTAGAAAAGCATCCCATGATCATGATCGTGATCGGTGTGATTGGAATCTCTCTGTCATCGATCTTCGTAAAATATTCCACCGCACCATCGGGAGTGACCGCAGCTTACCGGCTGCTGTGGACAGTCCTCCTCATGTCTCCGGTTGTCTGGGGAAGGCGGGAGGTCCGCAAAGAGCTGGCACAGGTCAGCGGCAAAACGGCGTTGTTAAGCTGTGTCAGCGGCATATTCTTGGCGGTTCATTTTGTTTTGTGGTTTGAATCTCTTCAACATACCTCTGTTGCCAGCTCGACCACCATTGTCTGCACCGAAGTGATTTGGGTTTCTCTGGGATATTGCCTTTTTATGAAGGGAAGACTTTCCCTGAAGGCACTGCTTACCATTTCGGTAACGCTTATGGGCAGCGTCATGATCGCCCTTGCAGACTCCTCTGCGGGCGGGCAGCATTTATATGGAGACATCCTATCCTTATTTGCTGCAATTGCCGTTGCGATTTATGTCCTTCTGGGCAGAGCTGTCCGGAAGACGGTATCTACGACGGTATATACATATATTGTTTACAGCGCCTGTGCATTGGTGCTGGTTTGCTTTTGCGTGATACAGAATATGAGCCTGCTTGACTATGGCCCCAGTGCGATGATCGTAGGCTTGCTGCTGGCAGTTTTCTCCACCATTTTGGGACACAGCATTTTCAGCTGGTGCTTGAAATTTTTTTCGCCGTCCTTTGTATCCGCATCCAAGCTGTGTGAACCGGTAGCAGCGGCAGTTTTGGCTGCATTCCTGTTTGGTGAGATCCCCTCTGCGCTTCAGCTTCTTGGCGGCATTCTGATTCTGGCAGGTGTGGCCTATTACTCAAAGCTGGAACGGCAGAAGGAATGAGTCAAACAGGACTTTAAATGAAGTCCTGTCGGCCTGTCGAAGAAGTCCAGTGAAAGCTGGGCTTTTTCTTTTGGTTGTACCAAAGAGAACCCCCGGCTATGCCGGGGGAGAATAAGCATTAGCGGACAACAAAGAAGTAGAAAGAATCCCCCAATAGAGCAGAAGTGGTTTGCCGACCACACATCTGCAGTAGAGAGGGATTCCAACTGACAATTTAGGGCAGTATCATCCATAAAAAGGGTAGAATAGAACGATAGATTGCCTCTTTAGCGCCGGCAGGGCCTTTGATGCAGATGCCAGATAATGCAATACATCTTAGATGTTTGCCAGTAAAATGCCCTTCTAGGGCATAATCAAGCCTCCGGCTTAGCCGGAGGCTTTGACTTACTTATACATGGGGAACTGTTCGCAGATCTCGGCAACAGTTGCATGGACCTGTGCCTGTGTACCTTCAAAGTCACGGGCAGTCAAGGCGATGCAGTGTGCAATCTTCTTCATTTCCTCCTCACCCAGACCGCGGGTAGTAACAGCGGCAGTACCGATACGGACACCGCTGGTAACGGCAGGCTTCTCGGGATCATTGGGAATGGCGTTCTTATTCAAGGTGATATGGTTGGCATCGCAGCGGGCCTGCAATTCCTTGCCGGTGATGTGCATGGGACGCAGGTCTGCCAGCATCAGGTGGTTATCGGTGCCGCCGGTGACCAGATCAAAGCCTTCCTCCAGCAGGGAAGATGCCAGAACCTTGGCATTCTTGACAACATTCTGTGCGTAGGTCTTAAACTCGGGCTGCATGGCTTCCTTCAGGCAGACAGCCTTGGCTGCAATGACATGCTCCAGCGGGCCGCCCTGGGTGCCGGGGAAAACGGCAGAATTGAGCTTCTTGGCATATTCTTCCTTGGCTAGGATCAGGCCGCCGCGGGGACCACGGAGGGTCTTGTGGGTGGTGGTGGTGACGATGTCGGCATAGGGAACGGGGCTCATATGGGCACCGCCGGCGACCAGACCGGCAATGTGGGCCATATCTACCATCAAAATTGCACCGACCTCATGGGCAATATCTGCAAAAACCTTGAAATCAATAGCACGGGGATAAGCAGAGGCACCGGCAATGATGAGCTTAGGCTGGCACTTTTTTGCCATATCCCGGATCTGGTCGTAATCGATTAGACCGGTATCGTGGTTGACATCATAGGAAACAACATTATAGTACTTGCCGGAAATGTTGGCAGGGCTGCCATGGGACAGGTGACCGCCGTTGGCAAGGCTCATGCCCATCATAGTGTCACCGGGCTGCAGCAGGGCAAGCTGGACTGCCATATTAGCCTGTGCGCCGGAATGGGGCTGGACATTGGCAAATTCTGCGCCAAACAGTGCTTTTGCACGGTCAATGCACAGCTGTTCAATTTCATCAACATACTGGCAGCCGCCATAGTAGCGCTTTCCGGGCAGGCCTTCTGCATATTTGTTGGTCAAAATAGAGCCCATAGCGGCAATAACGGCAGGAGAAGCAAAGTTTTCAGAAGCGATCAGTTCCAGACCGTCCTTCTGACGGGAAAATTCCCGGTCCATCATGGCCGCCAGTTCGGGATCATAATTGGACACAAATCCAATGGAATCGATAGGTTTGGTCAACATTATCGTGTACCTCTTTCAATTTTTCTGAAAAACAAAAAAATGCAGCCCAGAAAAGGACTGCTCTGCGTAAACGGCGTTTTCGCTTCTCTGTCCATTTGCCTGAGAGATTCGGCTTTTTGCCTTGCACCTTCGGCACACAACTGAATGTGTTCTCCAGAGAGTCCTCCGCTTTCCGGTCTTTTCATTCCGAAAAGCTTCTTAGGGGTATTTTGTTTTTATGTATACAGTATACCTTCTTTTTCAAAAAAGTCAACTTATCGTTTTTCACAGATTGCATTGGCAAAAAAACTGTGTTATTATGCACATGAACGGAGGAATTGGTATGTTTGTGTATCGCAAGGCAACTTTGGAAGATATGGAAACCCTTTGGGACCGTCAGATAGCGGAGAATCCGGACGATCCCCGCTATCTTCGCTGGAAGCAGGAGTTTATCTTGCGCAACAGAAGTCAGCAGGCCGTCACCTTTGTAGTTGTGGCAGATGGCGACCCCGTAGGAGAAGTTACACTGGATTTCTTTGCCAGCGGTTATTCCGGTAACCGGCAGCGTCTTGCTGACGGAAAGCACACTGCCTATGTCACCGCCCTGCGTATTCGGGAGGAATTGGAAGGTCAGGGATATGCTTCCAAGCTGATGCGGGTAATGGAAGCTCACGCCGCAAAGGAGGGTTTCTCTCGGCTGACCATTGGGGTAGAAGCTGCGGAAACACAAAATTTGGGCATTTATCTGCATTGGGGCTACGATCAGTTTGTTATGTCCGAAATCGACGGCGGCGAGCTCGTTCTCTTTTATGCCAAGGCACTTCCTTCTGACACACTGTAAATCATTTTATAAGGAGAAATAGATATGCTTTTGATCAAAAACGGTTATGTAAAAACCATGGCCGGACCCGATATTCCCGGTGGTAGTGTTCTGATCGGCAATGATGGAAAAATCCTGTCTGTTGGGCAGGAACTGGCAGCACCGGAAGGCGCGCAGGTCATTGATGCCGGTGGCCGTCTGGTGACACCCGGTTGTGTGGATGCCCATTGCCATATCGGCCTGCACAATGAAGCTGTGGGCTGGGAAGGCATGGATTACAATGAGATCGTCGATCCCGTCACACCGCAGATGCGGGCCATCGATTCCATCAATCCTATGGACGAGTCCTTCCCTCTGGCGCTGAAGGGCGGCGTCACCACCGCCTGTACCGGTCCCGGCAGCGCCAATGTGGTGGGCGGAACCTTTGTTGCCATCAAGCTGTATGGCAAACGGGTGGATAAGATGATCGTAAAGGATCCCATCGCCATGAAGTGTGCTTTCGGCGAAAATCCCAAGCGGTGCTACGGTCAGCAGGGCAAGCGGGCACCTATGACCCGTATGGGTACGGCTGCTGTACTGCGGGAGCTTCTGTTTAAGACGCGGCGGTATCTGGCAGATCAGGAGGCAGGAAAGAACCCTCCCTTTGACATGAAGCTGGAGGCCATGATCCCGGTCATCAAGGGTGAGCTGCCTCTGAAAGCCCATGCCCACCGGGCCGACGACATTTTGACCTCCATTCGCATTGCCAAGGAATTTGGTGTCAAGCTGACACTGGACCACTGCACCGACGGAAGCCTCATCGCCGACGAGCTGGCTGAGGAAGGCTATCCTGCCTTTGTGGGTCCTTCTCTTGGCAGCAAGAGCAAAATTGAGCTGATCAACAAGAGCTTTACGACCCCCAGCGTTTTGACGAAGGCTGGCGTAAAGGTCAGCATCATCACCGATGCCCCCGTGATTCCGCTGCAATACCTGCCCATGTGCGCCGCACTGGCAGCAAATTCCGGCCTGGATACGGAAGACGCATGGAAGGCCATCACCATCAATCCTGCCGAATCCATCGGTATCGCCGACCGGGTTGGCAGTCTGGAAGCAGGCAAGGATGGAGATATCGTCATCTGGACCGCGGATCCCATGCAGACCGTGGGTGCGGGAAGCTATGTGACGGTTGTGGATGGTAAGGTTGTATATCAGGCTTAATCCATGGCAGATTGGTTTCAAGTTGACAAAATAGATCGCAATACCTACGCAATCAGTGAACCTGCCCACTGGGAAGAACCCCACTGCTATCTTCTGTTGGGAAAGGCGCGTGCCGTCCTGATCGATACTGGTCTTGGGGTTTCTAATATCCGCAAGATTATTGACACGCTAACCTCCCTGCCTGTCTTGGTCGTCACGACCCATGTCCACTGGGACCACATCGGCGGTCATGGGCTGTTTGAGCGCTTTGCAATCCATGAATCGGAACAGGAATGGATCTCCGACCGCTTTCCCCTTCCACTGGATACGGTAAGGCACAGCCTGACATGTCAGCCCTGCTATTTTCCCGTGGGCTTTGACCCGATGCGCTATCAAATCTTTCAGGGTGATCCGGTACGGTTCTTGCGGGATGGCGATATTCTGGATCTGGGCGGCAGAAGGCTGCAGGTCCTCCACACACCGGGACATTCTCCGGGACATTGCTGCTTCTATGAACCGGAGCAGGGTTTCCTATACTCCGGAGATTTGATCTACCGCGGTTGTCTGGATGTGTTCTATCCCACTACGGATCCGGTTCTGTTTTATCAGTCAGTGAAAAAGGTCCGCAGATTGGACATTCGGCGTATTTTCCCCGGACACCATTCCCTGAATGTTCCTCCTGATATCATTGGGAGAATGGAAGCAGCCTTGGAGGCAATATATTCTTCCGGGCATTTGCACCATGGAAGCGGTATTTATGATTTTGGAGATTTCCAAATACACCTTTAGACGCACTTCGGGCGGGGTTTTCACCCCGCCCGATCATTTTTTATCGATCCAAGCTGATGCCAAGCTCTTTCAGATACTTGACCATCTTGCTGTTGTCCTTATCCTCGTACTTCAGTTCGCCGAAGATCTTGTGCAGCCATGCCACGCTGAGCTCATGCCAGTGGGCGAAGGCGGCGTTCATATAGCGGCTGGAGCCGTCGGAGCTGGCTTCGTTGGCCAGCGAATAGCCATGGGGACCGTGGTTGAAGATATGAAGCTCATAGTCAAGCCCCAAGGCACAATACTTCTGAGCAATGGGCAGTGCGCCAAAGCTGGTCAGCATATCCTGCGCCGTAGCGGCAAGGAATACCGGCGGTGCCTCCTTGGTGATCTGAGGAACCAGATCAAAGGGCGCTGCATCCTCTTGCGTAACCTCCTGCTTGCCTGTCAGAAGCTTCAGCATAAAGTTGGCACCGGGGAAATGGGGTGCGGAAGCAGCCGGATAGCCAAGGATCATGGCATTGGGCTTATTCTCTGCCAGAAGACCGGAGGATAGGGCCAGATGGCCGCCTGCGGAAAAACCGCAGCTAACGATCTTGTCGGGATCGATGGACCATTCCTCCGCGTGCTCTCGGATGTAGCCGATGACCCAAGAGATCTCCTGCAGCGGTGCAAAGCCGACAGCATCGTGTCCGGTGGAGTAACGCAGCACAAAGGTATGGAAGCCCCGGGCTGCATAGGCCATAGCCACCGGTTCTCCCTCTGCCCGGGAGCAGTAGACATATCCGCCGCCGGGACAGACCACGATGGCAGGACGGCGAGCATACTGGCCCAAAGTCAAATCGCAGTCCAGAATGTAGCCGTCCAGTGTGGCTTCTTCATGGCCCGGCAGGGTCATATGGAACATTTTCATGGAAAACTCCTCCTATCGGCAAAGAGGCTGCTGCATTGCGCAGCAGCCCCTCAAAGTTAGTTATCAGCCGCCCAGATTCCGCAGGAATTCCTGCTTCTTCTCAGCGCCGTATGCGGCATACTCGCCGGACTGGAGCTTGCCAAAGCCTACAGCAATGGCTTCGTCCCAGCTTTCCTTCTCGTGGTTTACGAGGATGGGATAGTAGTGAACGCCGTTCTTCTCTGCGGCATCGCAGTCGCCGGGAGCGTCGCCCACCATGACCACCTTATCAAGGTCATAGCCGAACTTCAGCATTTCCTTGATGCAGGCTGCCTTGGAGCCCACGTCCTGTGCCAGAACAATATCGGTGTGCTCCAGCAGACCAAACTTGCCCCATTCTTCCTCCACGGCATCCCGGTTAGCAGAGGAGACCATGGCAACGTCGGCGAACTGATGGGCAGCAGCCAGACCTTCCTTGGCACCATTGTAGGGAACCTTCAGGCTTTCGTCCAGCTCCATGATGGCAGCATTGACAGCCTTGGACCAGCTGAGTGCCTTCTCCAGAACCAGCTTGGCATCGGGGTCGGTTGCTTCGGCAGCAGCCTTGGCGGCACCGTCGTTACTCAGTGCGGGAGCCGTGTCAGCCCAGTGCTGCAGTGCCTTGACACCGGTAATGGGCTTATACTTCTGGTCGATCTCGCCCAGAGCCATGGCCAGACCCTTGAAGCGGTTGATGCCGCGGGTCATGGAGAACAGGTTAATGACATTCCAGCGGTCGAGGATCTCGTCCTTCCACGCCTCTAAGCCCCATTCTGCGACCATACAGGGACCGAAGCAATGGAAGTGCTTGCAGTTCATGGTATCCATGACGCAGCCATCGGAGTCCACGCAAACCAGATAGTCATGCTTTCTTTCGAAAGTATCAAAAATAGACATCTATACTACCTTTCCAGCCATTACATGTGGGTATCGAACATGCCGCAGTAGGAGTCGATGGGGTCGGTGCCCTTGAAGGCCTCGGGGCCGGTCAGCAGAGCATCCACCAGTGCATCCAGAGTATCCTCATTGGAGTCGTAGGTGTTGATGTAGGTGCGCAGCATGGGAGCGTCAGCCAGCATGGTGGGCTTGTTCACAGAGATACCGACAACGGGGACCTCGTGGACATACCAGGGGATCTCACCGCCGCCCTTGGACATACCGAAGACAGGATGGCCGTTGGCAACATTGAAGAAGGTGATGACGATATCCATACCGGAGGTGAATTCGGAAATGGCGTTCTTGCCTGCGAAGTACAGGTTCAGATTGAAGGGCTTGCCGGCGGCAACCTCCTTCATCATCTTGTCCAGAGGAGACTCATAAATGAATGCGTCGAAGCCCTTCTCGTTCAGTTTGTCGCAGAACTTCTCAACAGGAGTCTTCTTAGCAGCGCCGCCGCCCATGGCCATGGCAGCCAGCTTGCCCATGGGGCTCTCGGGGCCCTTGACGTTAACGATCATAACGCGCTTGGTCTTCTCGGGAGACAGGGGCAGGATGCCTTCGTCCTTATACTTGACCAGAGTCAGAGCGTCCTTGGAGACAGCGGGAGCGACAGCCTTGAACTCGGGGTTCTGTAGGGCAGCTACCAGCTCCTCATCGGTGCCGCACAGGGCTTCCTTAGCCATCTTGTGCATACCCTTGGCAGCCTTCAGGCCCAGAATACGGGTCAGAGCTTCCACCATGCGCTCCTCGCTGATGATGCCGGTCTTGTAGGCATTCAGCATGGTAGCAAAGTCTTCCTCGGGATCGTTGAAGAACAGGAACATGTCGCAGCCGGCGTTGATGGCAGCGGGCAGCATGTCCACGCGCTTCATGCGGTTGGTCATACCGACCATGTGAGAAGCATCGGTCACGACCATGCCGTTGAAGCCCAGCTCGCCGCGGAGCAGGTCGGTCATGATCTCCTTGCACAGGGTGCCGGGCATGATGGTATCGGCAGTGATGTCAGGGTTGATCTCAGCCATGTACTCGGGCATCAGGATGTGACCGCCCATAATGGCATCCAGACCGCCGTCGATCAGGGTCTTGTAAACATGGCCATAGGTAGCCATCCACTTGTCATGGGTGAAGTGGTTGACATTATTGGACATATGGGCATCACGGTAGTCCTGACCGTTGCCGGGGAAGTGCTTGGCGCAGGCATAAACACCCTCGGCCTCATGGATACCGTCCATGTAGGCCTTGGACATGGTAGCGACCAGCTCATGGTCATTGCCATAGGCACGGGCCAGAACCTCTTCGCATTCCCAGTTATAGGTAATGTCAGCAACAGGAGCAAATGCCATGTTGCAGCCGGTAGCCTTGATCTGGGCACCGGAAACACGGCCCATAGCCTGTGCATACTCAGGCTTTCTGGTAGCACCGATCTTCACCTGAGAAGAAACGAAGGTACCGTCGGGGCATACGCCGTTGCCGCCCTGCTCGGGGTTGCAGGCGATGAAAACGGGGACCTTGGCATACTTCTGCAGCAGGCGGTTCTGATTCAGGACCATCTGACCGGGCATGCCATTGTAGCGGCAGCCACCCAGATGATACTTCTCCATCAGCTCCTGCAGGTACTCTTCAGAATTGCCTGCAGTCAGCTGCCAGAACAGCTGGCCGACCTTCTCCTCATCGGTCATGCCGGCGATGGTGCTCTCGACCCATGCGATATCCTCATCGGACAGATAATAGGGCTTTGCTCTTAAATCAACCATTGGTATCATTTCCTTTCTTGTTGTGCTTATCCCGCAAAAAATGCGCGCAATAAGCTCATAATCATGAATAATATATCAAATCAGCCGACTTTTTGCAATGGATTTCCTTCTCAATTCCTTTGCTTATTGTTAATTTTGTACAAGTGAACAAAAACATTGCATCCCTTCACTGCATATGATACAATGAAAAAAAGCGAAAACAAGGAGGTTTGTTCAAAATGAAACTTGTTTTATTGACTGCTCTGGGCGTTGGCGGAGCAACGATCCTTGGCAGCGTCATTGGATTTGCCTTTCGGAAAATGACCCATAAATTCAGCGATCTGGTATTATCCTTTGCCGCTGGTGTCATGCTGGCTGCTGCGGTATTGGGCCTGGTTCTCCCTTCCGTGGAATACGGTAATCTTTTTATTACGATCGCCGGCATTTTTACCGGAGCCTTTTCCCTGAACCTGATCGACCGGCTGGTTCCCCACATGCACCATCTGGTAGGCCCTGATAGCGAAAGCCATCATGGAAATGCAAATCTTGACAAGGTTTTGCTGTTTGTCAGTGCCATTGCCATCCACAATCTGCCCGAGGGTATTGCCGCAGGTGTCAGCTTTGGATCCGGAAACAATGCAGAAGCCCTGCTGATCGCCGGTGGTATCGCACTGCAGAATATTCCCGAAGGCATGGTCATCATTGCCCCCATGCTGGCAGCGGGTATCAGTCCGAAGAAGACCTTCCTGTGCGGCATGGCCACCGGGTTGGTGGAAGTCGTAGGCACTCTGCTGGGCTATTTCGCGGTCACGGCCGCCACTGCCATTCTGCCCTTTGCGCTGGCCTTTGCCGGCGGCACCATGCTGTATGTCATCAGTGATGAGATGATCCCGGAGACCCACCACAACAATGAAAGCGGCGCTACCTATGCCCTGCTGGTGGGCTTCTGCGTGATGCTGGTTTCGGATGTGCTTCTGGGGTGATGGGAGTGTGAAGTGTGGAGAGTGGAGTGCGGAGCTTTCCACATTCCTCTGTTTGAAAGGAAGGAAGATATGCTGGTATTGTGTTCAAACGGTCTTTCCAGTCCGGAATTGATCGAACGGATCCTCCCAGCCGCAAAGGGCTGCACAACCGCAGCGCTGGTTGTGACTGCTGATCCCGTTTACAAGGAACAAAACTACCATGTGCCCAGATGCCGCCAAACGCTGGAGGCTCTGGGGTTGGAGGTTACGGTATTTGATCTGGACATACAACCAGCATCGGAGCTTTTGTCTTTTGATGTTGTGGAGTTTATCGGAGGAAATCCCTTCTATCTTCTCGATGCCCTTCGGAAGCAAAACGCACGGCCAATTTTAGAAGTGCTTGCACAGCAAAAACTCCTGATCGGATGGAGTGCAGCCGCTTTCGTCTTTGGCCCCTCTTTGAAACTGGTCAACCAGTATTCGCCGGAAATGAATTACTTAAACCTGACTGATTTGAATGGATTATCCTTAAGTGATCTGGAAGTTTTGCCTCATTACAGCAGATTCCTCGCCAAATTTGAGGCTTTTGAGGAAATTTGCAGGCGTTATGAAAACGAGCATCAGCTAATGGTACTCCGCTTGAATGATGGTGATGGAATTATGATCGAAGGTAACAAAACAGTAATATGCCGAGGTTTTCAATCAGAAGGGAGTTCTCTATGAAAAAGCAACTGGGATATGGATCTATTTCACTTCTGCTGGCTATGTTTGCTTTGCTTTGGGGCTGCACCTTCAAGGGCTTCTGTTTGGGCGATCAGGTTTTGGCGCTGTTTGGAATATCCGGATGGTCCAGCGGTGCTTTCCGGATCCATTATTCTGTTTTTCACGGCCTACTGCTTTATATTCCGGCATTTTACTTTGGTTGGAAATTTGATCACCACCTGTTCGCGCAGTCCGGAAAATGGATATCCGGATGTCTTGGCGGCTGCCTGCTGGTCATGCTTTGCGCGATCCTGCTTTGGACATAATACGAAAGGATCCTAGCTATGACGAAAAAGACCATTCTTTTTGATCTTGACGGTACTTTGACGGATTCCGGAGAGGGTATCATCAACTGTGTGATCTATGCGCTGGAGCGGTTCGGACTGCCCATTCCGGAACGGGATGCACTGCGCTATTTTGTTGGTCCTCCACTGCATGAATCCTTTATCAAGCAGGGTGTTCCCGCTGACCGGGCAGAGGAGGCAGTTGCTGTCTACCGGGAGCGGTATATCCCCATCGGAAAATTTGAAAACACCCCCTACCCCGGGGTCCGGGAGCTGCTGGAAGCGTTGAAATCTGAAGGAAATATCCTATATGTGGCCACCTCCAAGCCGGAGCAGATGAGCATCGATATTTTGGAGCACTTTGACCTTGCAAAATACTTCGACCGAATCTGCGGCGCCACCATGGACACTTCCCGGACCAACAAGGAAGCGGTCATTGCCTATCTCCTGCAGCAAAATGACTGCACAGACCACATCGTTATGGTTGGTGATACCAAATTCGATGTGATCGGAGCAAAAGCCCATGGGATTCCTTGCGTTGGTGTTAGCTGGGGATATGGTACGGTTTCCGAAATGCAGGAAGCCGGTGCTGTCAGTATCGCCGATACCATGCAATCCCTGCTGGAAATTTTGGAAAAAATTTAAGTTTTGTGGGAGGTCCCTTTATGAATTTAAATGAACGCGTTCTATCCATGGAGGCACAGCTTCTTACCTGTTTACAGGAAAATCTCCGCATTCCCAGTGTTCAGGGGGAAGCTGCAGAGGATGCACCTTACGGCGTGGAGGTTCGGAAAAGTCTGGAGCATGTTCTGTCTGCGGCACAGGCGCTGGGCTTCCGCACTGAAAATGTGGATAACCATTTGGGCTGGTGCGAATACGGCGAGGGCGAGGAAATGGTGGCAGTATTGGGCCATCTGGATGTGGTCCCTGCCGGGGACGGCTGGAGCTTTGATCCTTGGGGCGGTGAGATTCGGGATGGACGGATCTGGGGCCGGGGTACCATGGATGACAAGGGACCTTCCATTGCTGCCCTGTTTGCGCTGGCAGCCCTGCGGGATTCCGGGCTCCCCATCCGCCGGCGGATCCGGCTGCTGTTCGGCTGCAATGAGGAGACCGGTTCTCAGGATGTGAAATACTACCTTGCCAAGGGTGGTGAGGTGCCTGTCATGGGTTTTACCCCCGACGCAGAATATCCTGTCATCAATGGCGAAAAAGGCATCATAAACGTTACTTTCTCTCGTAATTACCAGCAGAGCGGTGACCTGCAGGTATTGGAGATCCATGGCGGAACTGCCCCCAATGTGGTCCCTGCTGCCGCATGGGCAAAGCTCGCCTGTTCTCAAGCCCTTGCACAGCACATCACCCAGCTTTCCGCTCCGAAGGTCTGCTTCACCGCTACGGAGTATGGCGTATTGGTGGAAGCAGAAGGCATCAGTGCCCACGGCAGTACCCCCGAACAGGGTGAAAATGCCATCGGCCGGCTGATCCTTGCGCTGGACATGCTGCCCTTTGAGGGCGAGATGGCAGCTGTGGTTCATTTCCTTGCTTCCACGCTGGGTATGGAAAGCGATGGCCGCTCTGCCGGAATTTATCTGCATGACGAGGTATCCGGCGGTGTCACCCTGAACTGGGGCACCTTGGATGGCGATGAAAAGCGCCTCTCCATGAAGATCAACTACCGCTATCCGGTCACAAAATCCTACGAAGACTGCGCGCCCACACTGGATGCCGCATTTGCGGCTGCAGGCTTTGTGAAGGACACGGAGCAGCATAAGGCCAAGCTCTACATTCCGGAAGACAGCCAGCTTGTAACAACGCTGCTGAAGGTCTATGCCCAGCATACCGGACTGGAGGGCAAGGCAAAGTGCATCGGCGGCGGTACCTACGCCAAAATGCTGCCCAACATTCTGGCTTTCGGCCCCATCTTCCCCGGTGATGAGGTACGGGAACACAAGCCCGATGAATTTATTGAGATCCCGAAGCTGATGAAAAACGCACAAATCATTGCCTCCGCCATGTATGAGATGGCAAAATAGGTTACTATAGCAAAAGAGGACGCATCACGCGTCCTCTTTCAGCCTATTGCGAAGATATTGCTTGACCTGCTCCGGTTCCATGTTTAGCACGATGGAAAATTCCCCTGTCAAAAGCCGCTCTGCATCCCGGAGAAAGTTTTCATCACATAGGTGAAATTTCTTTCCTGCCTCTGCTTGCTCTTTTTTGTGGTGATAGAGGGAACGCACCATTTGCATCAACCTGACCCGGTCGCCGCTGCCGATCAATTCCCGGTAGGCCTGCTTACGGAGGTTTTCGTCCCTGATCCAGCTGTCTGTCAGCACCTCCTGAGAGGCTATCAATGCTTCCAGTTCTTCCCGCGTCAGCATCCTGCGCACCTTTGCCATAGCCGCCTGATTGTGCGTTGGCACCAGATAGCGGGAGCCGCTCTGACCAAGAGGCTCCAGAACCATATAGGTCACGTTCCTCCGATCGATCGTTTTTTGCTCCATGTCTATTACATTGCAGACACCGTGCATACCGTAAACAACCTGCTGTCCAACCTGATACATGATAACTCCCTTCCCCATATGTGCCGATCCCTGTGTACCATCATTATAACACAGCACCTCAAATATTTCATGTGGGGATAGTGACGAATTTTTGCCCTGCTTTTTCCCGTAAAAAATAGCAAAAATGCTGCCTCGGTCAAATTAACCGGGGCAGTCCACTTTTGTAGAAGAGGGCATATCATTTCCGTGATTTATCAAAAATCTTTACACAATCTTTATACCGCCCCTTGCACTCTTAACACTCTTTTTTATACGCCATTTCGTATGATAATACCAAAGAAAAGGGGGGATCACCATGTGGGCGCTGTTTCATAAAAGAAAGATCACATCCTCACAGATCATTCTTTATGCTCCTTGGCAGAGTTGGTGGCTTGACTTTGATCTTTTCTACTCTGCCCGCAATATAAAATACTCTCTCCAGATTGCCTCTGGAGAAGATCACAGCCGGATAAACATTGTCATTGCGAGGAGCGAAGCGACGTGGTGACCGCAGGGAATGCCCTTGGTGCAATCCCTAAAATCAAAGGTGATCGCCACACCAGTGTGCGCTGCTCTTCGCAATGACATGATGTGTAAAGGAAGGAACGAAGAATTAGGTTGTTTGCAGTCGCTGCTTCAAATAGTGCCGTACCAGAATGGCACAGTAGACCAAAGCAAGAGTCCAGGCCAGAGGGGTTGCAACGCAGATACCCCAGAAGCCGAACCAGTTGACGGCAAGAAAACCGCCGAAAGATCTGCCGATCAGCTCGCAGATACCGCTGAATACGGCGTGGGTGCTGTAGCCCATGCCGGTCAGTGTGTTGCGGAAGGCGAACATGGTGCCGTTGACCCAGAACAGACAGCTCATCACCGTCAGATATTGCGTTGCGTAGATTCCCGGCTGACCGGAATCCGGGCCCAGAATCAAAGAAATGAAGCTGCCCTTACCCAGATTGATCACCAGACAGGCCAAGAGGCTGTAACACAGCTGCAAGATAATGGCACTTTTCAGTCCCGCTTTCAGCCGGTCATAGCGTTTGGCGCCGTCGTTCTGACCGGTGTAGGTAGCCATGCCGGTACCGATCGAGCTCATGGGAATGGTGAACATCTGCCGAACCTTTTCACCAGCCACCTGACCGGTTACGGCAGCGGTGCCCAGAGTATTGATGGCGCTCTGCATGGCAACAGAACCAAGACCAACGATGCAGCTGTCAAAGCCCAGAGGAAAACCGGTCTTACATAGCTGCTTCAAATGGTAAGAAGAAGGTTTGCGCGTTCCTTTACTTCCTTCCAGAAGATCGGTTTTGAATATGATCCACCGCAGATTCAGCAGGCCGCTGAGGATTTGGCTGGACACGGTAGCCAGAGCAGCACCGGCAACACCCATGGATAGATAGACGATACAGATATAATCCAACACAATGTTGACGCAACTGGAGATCAACAGGTGATTGGTAGGCCGCTGGGAATCTCCTGAGGCCCGGAGAATGCCGGATGTATAATTATAAAGCACGGTTACCGGGATAGCGGAAAACAGGATGCGGATATACCGAGCTGCATCATCATAGATATCCGCCGGGGTGTTGATCAGCTTCAGCAAAACGTGGATCAGGCTGTTGGTCAGCAGTGCCATCACTGAAGCCAAGATCAGGCAGATCCAGCAGCCGTTCCAGAGAAATCTCTGGAATTCCTCCTTGTTTTTGGCACCCATGGCTTTTGCCAGCGGAATGGAAAAACCGGAGCAGGTGCCTGCCACAAAGCCTAGTACCAGAAAATTTAGTGATGATACACTGCCCACCGCTGCCAAAGCATCATTGCTGATAAGCCGTCCCACCATGATGGTATCCACAAAGGAATATAGCTGCTGAAACAGGGATCCTACCACCAAGGGAAGGGAAAACAGAAGGATCTGTTTCATGGGATTTCCTGTGGTCAGATCCAGTCGTTTGGTTGCCATGGGACTACCTCCTGAACATTTTCCGATTTAACTCAACTTATTGTATCATAAAGCCTTTTTCACATCAAGCTTCTTCCAAATCTGCTTTCTTACCAGAACTGCAGCAATACCAGCACTGATCAGGTCGGTGACTGCCTGAGCGGCAATGACACCATAGTAACCGAACAGCGCATTTGCCACAACAATGACAGAAATAAACACCACGCCTTGCCGTCCCAGGGAAAGGATGGTGGCACCCTTGGCATTGCCAGTGGACTGCATCAGGCAGGAGCTGACCATAAAGACCGCCGAGAAGGGCATGTTGATCAGATGCCAGCGAAGGTATTCTGTACCAATCGAAACAATGGAGGCATCCTCCATGAAGGAGCGAACCAGCTGCGGTGCCATAATCATCAGCACCAAAGCCACCATGGAGGAGGCCAGAATCTGGAAGGAATAGAAGAAGCGGATGATTTTCTTTACACGCTCGCCATTACCCTGTCCGTAGTTGTAACCCACCAGCGGGCCTGCACTGAAGGCAAAGCCCACGATCATCATGGTGGGGATCATGCTGATCTTGGAGGAGATGCCCGCTGCAGCCAGCACGGTGCTGCCGTACAGCAGCAGAAACCGGTTGGATACAATCTGACCGAAGGTGTTCATCAGCTGGTTTGCAGAGGCCGGAAGGCCGATGGAGAACACCGGCAGGAACTCGTCTTTCTTTCCGGTCAGCAGCTTGGGAGAAACGCTGAGGATCTGGGCCTTATTCCGAATGAAATACACATATACCAGCAGGGCGATGCCATTGCTCAGAACTGTTGCGATGGCAGCACCGGCAGCGCCCATGTGGAAACCAAAGATAAAAATGGGATCCAGAATCATATTGGCAACACTGCCCACGGAGGAACCCAGCATACTGGCCTTGGACATACCCTCACTGCGCAGCAGGTTCAGGGGAACACTCTGGGTGATCATCAGCGGCGCGCCCAGAGCCATCCAGAAGAAATACTGCCTCGCAAAGGGCATGGTACCGCTGTCCGCACCCAGCAGGGTCAGAATGGGTGTTTGGAAGGTCAAAAGTAGGATAGAGGTCAGAATGCCACCCAGCATGGCACCGTAGAAGCAGAACACGCTGACCCGTCTGGCACGGTCGATCTCGCCCTTGCCGAAGAGCCGGGAAATGACACTGCTGCCGCCCATGCCAAAGATATCGCCAATGGCCAGCATCAGGGTAAAGGCCGGGCCGCAGAGGGCTACACCTGCCACCAGATTGGTATCTCCGGTGGCGGCAATGAACCAGGTGTCTGCCATGTTGTAAAGCAGCATGATGATTTTGCCCAGCACGGAAGGAATCGTAAGAGTAAAGTATGCCTTGGGGATGGAAGCGCTTTCAAAAAGCTGTTGTCTGTCGGTTTTCATGGAATCTCCTACCTTTCTTTCTGTATTTTAACAAAAGAACTTGCATTTGAATATGCCATATGGCACAATGGAGAAAAGGAAGTGACGCATAATGCAGGAGATTCGGGATTTACAAAAACTGGAAACCTATTTAGAAAGATTCCATATCCGGGAGTTGTTCGACACCCGGGATCTGCCTTTCCGCCTGTATCGGTATGAGGTGGGCGAAATGCTGAATATCCTCCGGCCCACAAGGGATTATTTAAAGTTTGTATTGGAAGGTAGTTTCGACCTGTATTCCATCCGGGAAGACGGAGGCCGGCACTTAGTGTGGCACTGCGAAGGATTTACTTTTTTGGGGGATCTGGAATTCTGTGGTAAGACTGCAGGCATGCGCTATCAGGAGGTTACCCGGACAGTGTACTCCATAGAACTTCCTTTGGAAGTCCTGCGCCCAACACTGCAGAAGGATGTACGTTTTTTGAACTTTTTGCTGGATACCATGTCCATCAAGTTTGCCGGAACCTCTATGGACTTGGTTGGCTTTTCTGATTTGCAGGAAAGGCTGCTGTACCACATCCGATACGAATGTCCGGATCAGACCATCACCAGTGTCAGCCAGACGGCTTTCCGTTTAAATTACAGTCTGCGCCAGACCCAGCGAGTCCTGCAGGAACTGACCCGGGAGGGGATACTGAAACGGAAAAGGAAAGGGCACTATGCACTGACAGAAGGCTGAAAAAGGGTAGGGAAGACGTGTATTAAACGTGTATTTCATAACATATGGTCTCAACAACTCAAGTGTTTACTGTGCTTTGCGAAAAAATAGACCTCAAAGGAAAACTCCTTCAAGGTCTATTCAGCGAAAAAATTTAGGCAAAATCAGCGAAAATCAGTTTTACAAGCACAACAACAAAAAGGGATTATTCCCACTCGCTTAAGTTGGGTTTTCTGTCAGTCCTGTCAGCTGATTCTGGGCAGATCCCATGGGTAAAATAGGGGAGTAATCTTCCACGTCCACAGGATTTGCTGATTTTTCGTATCAAAATCGTATCAGCGAGGTACTGCGAAAAAATATAGCGTTTCTGCTGTTATTATAGCATATTTCTCAGATAATTCAATACTGTTTTTTCTTTCTATTGAAGCTGGATATTTTGCTTACACTTTTCAGATTCTCTCTTTTGGGTAGCTTCTCTTATTAAGGCATACGCAGCTGAAGCAGCCGGTACACCCAACAGCATACCGATAGGGCCTGCCAGATTGCCGCCCACGGTAATGGCTGCCAGCACCCACATGGCAGGCAGATTGATCTTGGCACCAACCACTCTGGGATAGATCAGATTGCCTTCCACCTGCTGTAATGCCAGCAGATAGATCACAAACACCAGAGCCTTAAATGGATTAACGGTCAGAATCATAAATGCACCCACAATGGTTGCAAGGAAGGCACCTACATAAGGAATCAGTGCCGTGACACCCACCAGTGCACCTACCATGGGAGCATAAGGAATCCGCAGGATGGCCATGCCGACACCGCAGAGGGTTCCCAGGATTACGGCTTCTGTTGTCTGCCCTACAATGAACTGCTGAAAAACATCTCCGCAGACAGCAAAAATATGAGATATTGAATCGGTAAAACGATCAGGAAGCCAGGCTCGCGCCAAACGTCCGAACTGTCTGTTAAGTGTTTCCTTATTGGCAAGGACGTAAATGCAGAACACAAACGCCACAATGCCATCGATTAAAGAGGTAGCAATACTGCCAAGTGCACTGGCTGTGGAATCCAGAATGGTGGAACTTAGCTTCTGCATCCAGTTCTCCAACTGCGCTTTCAGCGTTATCCAGTCAATATCAACTTTTTCAAGATAGGCTGCATAGGGGAGCTTTGCAAAATCGTCAGAGCTTTCCAGAGCGGCTAGCTGATCCAGGCCATTGGTTATGGAGGAAATCACGATGGAGACAGCTCCCGTCAGTTCCGGAATCACCAGGACGGCAATACCCGCAAAGATACCGATAACCAGAATCAGAGAGAGCAGGATGGCCAGAGGGCGTCTTGCTTTCTTTTTTCTTGGGGTCGGATTTTTACGGAAAAGATGCTTTTCAATATAACCCATAGGAACGCTGAGAACCATTGCAAGCATGGCACCAATCAGCAGCGGTTTGACTAGTCCGATTAGCCATTCAATGGCCAGAGCAATCGAGGACACATATCGAACGCCAAGGAAAATGAGAATGCAGACTGCCACGGTTCCGACAGCCCATTGGGTTAAGGCTTTTCTTGTTTTGGGATCATCTAAAAACATGGTATTTCCTTTCTACATAAGGGGAGCAAACAGACGAAGGATTTCCTGGAACAGTTTGGAGGACAGATATCTGGCGCAGTCTTTCTCTTCGATTCTCTGGCAAACAGGAAGCGTATTCAGAAAGTCCTGCTTGACCTGCATAACTGCCCGGCTTCCGTACATCCAGGTGCCGCATTCAAAATGCAGATACAGGCTGCGGAAGTCCAGATTGGTTGTTCCCACTGTTGCAATCACATCATCACTGACAAAGCTTTTAGCATGGATGAAGCCGTTGGAGTATTCATATACCTTTACACCGGCCCGGATCAGTTCCCGGTAGTAAGAGCGGGTGGTCATATGTACGAACCGTTTGTCCCACCGGTGGGGTGTAACGATCCGAACATCCACACCACGCTTTGCGGCAAGGCACAGGGCAGAAACCATGCTGTCATCCACGATCAGATAGGGTGTATTGATATATACATAGTCCTTCGCTTCATTCAGGATCTGCAGATAAACATGTTCGCCAACATTTTCGTTGTCCATGGGACTGTCTGCATAGGGCTGTACCAATCCGTCCGGCTCCATCGTGCAGGGAGCGAGCTGCCAGGGGTAAAAGGATGCAATATCCTCGCCGCATTTTTTGCACAGCTCCCACATTTCCAGAAACATCAGTGAAAAGCTCCATGCGGCCTTGCCCTCCAGCATGATGGCGGAATCTTTCCAGTGGCCGTATTTTTCTCTGGCATTGATGTACTCGTCCGCAATGTTGATACCGCCGGTGAAGGCTACCTTCCCGTCAATGACCACGATTTTCCGGTGGTCCCGGTTGTTCTGCTTAACGGTTAAGAAGGGGCGGAAGGGATTGAAAATGGCGCATTCAATACCACCGTTTTCCATTTGCCTGACAAAATCCGTTGGTAGCAGGAAGAAGCAACCAAGATCATCATAGAGGATCCGCACCTTGACTCCCTGGGCAGCCTTCCGTTTCAGAGTTTCATAGATGGACTCCCAGAAAACACCGTCCTGAATGATAAAGAACTCCAGAAAGATGTAATGCTCTGCCTTTTCAAGCTGCTGAAGTAGATGTTCTTGAAATGCTTCTCCAGGGCAAAGATAGGTAGTGCGGGTATTGGAATAAACGGGGTACCCAACGTAGTCCTGCAAATAACGAACCTGCGGAAAGTGACTGCCAGTTATTTCTTTGGCAGAATCATATCCGTCACCGGGCAGGAAATAAAGCTGTTTCGTCTGTTCCTGAACGGTCCGGATCTCTTTGCACATGATTCTTGTGGCGGTCTGAAAAGTGACAAGCAGGTACAGAAGCCCGCCGAAAATCGGAAAGCACAGGATCAGAAACACCCATAATGTTTTGTAAGCGCCCTTATCCCGTTTCGATACGATATAGAGAACTACCAGAATGCTGATGATCTGCAGAAGTCGGCTGAGTCGTTGAGAGAGCATGCTTCTGCTCGCAACCAGATAAATGATAAATACGGCCTGCAAAACGATCAGAAAGGCGATCAGCATCCTTCGCCGGAATAATTTCCGCAGCCATTTTGGAAAACGTCCGGGCTTCACTGATTTACCTCCTTCCCGGAATGCACTTTTTTGAAAAGGTAAAAGCCAAGGCCGGATAAGACGATCCATGCAATATTTAGAATCAGCGCCTGCCAAAAGGCAGGGGATTCCGGATTGCGGATGTTGGCACCAAGAAACGTGGTCAATAACATACTGGGAAAAGATCCAAGAACACCGCCAATCACATTGGTGACAAAGGGCATTCCTGTGGCTCCCAAATACATAGTCACGATATCGGCAGGAGGAACCGCACAGGCCCGGAGTATAAAGCAAACCGCCATTTGGTTATCGTCCTGGGCGGTCAGGATTTTTTGAATCTTGGGATATTTTTGAATCAGCTGCTCCATTTTTGCAGACCCTAGTTTTTTTCCAATCCAGTAGGGAGTCGCCATCACCACCGCAAGGCCCAGCACATTCAAAAAGATGGCCATGTCCCGTGGATACAGATGGCCCACAAGAATCTGCGGCAGCATGATAGGAATAAACACAAGTGTGGATTTTACGGCAAAGAGAAGCAGCAAAAGCATGGCAGTCAAGAATAGGTTTTCAGGCTGCCAGGCGAGAAATGCATCTACTGTGAGGTGATAGTGTCTATGTAAGTAAAACAACACACAGGCCAACAGGAGAAGGCATAGGATTTTCCACCGCTTTTTCATGTTTTTCCTCCGAAAAATGATTCGTTGCAAATCATTATATTTTCTTTAGGCCATTCATTCACCGGTCAAAGGACAATAAACGCCGCATTTTGGGACACTTTTCATTTTTTGTCCAAAAACCGGATGTTGAAATGTTCATAATTTCCCGATATAATAACCTTAAATAAGGGAGTAGTCGGCACATTCGGTGCGGCGATGCCAACAAACTGGAGTATTCCTGGTATCACCTTAATTGACGAGACTTATCTGCCTTGGAACCGCTGATTCATTCGTCTTCGGTGGTTGACGAATCTTTTCCCACAACTGTGCAGAATATAAAACTTGAAATACATACAGTATTTCTGCGCTTTATATTCTTTCATTTGTGAAAAAATCTTTCGCCATCCGCACTTGCCGAATGGACCATCGTTTCCTGAGCGGGTGGGCCTCGCTTTTTTATTATGAGGAGAGAAAAATGGCAGATTCCAATATTACCAAACTGGCCCTTTCCAATGCATTGAAGGAATTGCTGGAGGAACAGTCTTTTGAAAAAATCAGCGTATCCGATATCTGTGAACGCTGCCATATGAACCGCAAGAGTTTTTACTATCACTTCAAGGACAAATATGATCTGGTCAACTGGATTTTCGATACAGAGTTCGTGGAAGTGAATCAGGCAAATGCACGGTATATACAGCCTGGAGGCTATAGCTTTGATGAACGATGGAAAAATATCGAGATCATGTGCGACTACTTCTATGAAAACAGAACCTTTTATCGCCGTGTGCTTAAGGTGGATGGACAGAATTCCTTTGCCTCTCATTTCCGGGAGTTCGTCCGTCCGTTGTTCCGCCTGCGGGTAGAAAACTTGCTGGGAATGGAAGATGTTCCTGAGATGGTGTATGATTTCGTTGTGGATGGCGTGATCTGCGCTATCGAACGCTGGCTTATGGATAAGAACTGTGTCAGCGCAGAAGAGTTCATGTACAATCTGAAGAAGATGATCCAGATTCTGTATCTTGGCCTTGACAGAAGGGTTTCGGAAGATCCGAAATGGCTTGAATAACATACAGACATAAAATCAGCAGACTGGAAAATTCCGGTCTGCTGATTTTTCTTATACTGATATTCAATTAAAAGCTTTAAGCCGAAGGATTATAGCTTTTAATATGAAGATCATAATGAGACGGAATTCTGATATTTTCAATCCCGAAAATATCAGAATTGGTAACGCCTGCAAGGCGGTGCCTTTCAAATTGGAATTAAAGATTTCAATTTGAAAACAGTATTACATATTTTCCTTTGCCGATGAGAGCATCAGCTTGATGCGGTTAAGCTGATTGACTTCACTTGCGCCGGGGTCATAGTCCACAGCGGCAATGTTTGCCTGGGGGAATTCCGTTTTTAGCCGCTTGATGACACCCTTGCCCACCACATGGTTGGGAAGGCAGGCAAAGGGCTGGATGCAGACGATGTTGGGCACACCCATTTTGATCAGTTCAATCATTTCGCCGGTCAGGAACCAGCCTTCGCCGTACTGATTGCCGATGGACAGGAAGGGTTTGGTCTGCTCTGCGATTTCTTCGATGGGCATCGGTGCATCAAAGCGTGTGCTGCCTGCAAGTGCTTCCAGCGCGGGTTTTCGAATCTGACGGATGGCCTTGACCAGTATTTTGGAAACCATGTCGCTGGATTTTGTTCCGCCAAGGAATTCGGCCAGATACTGATCGCTGTAGACGCAGTAATTCAGAAAATCCATCAGATCAGGAACCACGGCTTCCGCACCCTCTTTTTCCAGCAGCTCCACCAGATGATTATTGGCCAGGGGCATATATTTCACCAGAATCTCACCCACGATGCCTACACGGGGCTTTTTCAGATCCTCATGGATAGGAAGATTGTCAAAGTCTGAAACAATGTTACGGCAAATTTGCTTGTACCGTTTTACACTGTGTTTAGAAGTCAGTGCTTCGATACACTTTGTTCTCCAATGGCTGTGCAAGGCATCGGCGCTGCCGGGAAGCTTCTCATAAGGGCGCACCCGGTACAGACAGCGCATCAGAAGATCGCCATAGACTACAGCCTGCAGCATCTGTGTCATGAGCAGGGGCGAAAGCTTGAAGCCCTCGTTCTGCTCCATGCCGTTGGTATTCAGGGAAATTACCGGGATATGGGATAGGCCTACTTTTTCCAATGCACGGCGGATAAAGGCCACATAGTTGCTGGCCCGGCAGCAGCCACCTGTCTGGGTCATAATGATCGCCAGTTTATCAGTATCGTATTTCCCAGACAGCACCGCCTGCATGATCTGACCGACTACCGTGATGGAAGGGAAGCAGGCATCGTTGTTGACGAATTTCAGTCCCACATCCACAGCACGACGGTCATCATTGTCCAGCACTACGATGTGATAGCCATGCTTTTGAAATACCGGCTCCAGCAGGTCAAAATGAATGGGACTCATCTGAGGTGCCAGAATGGTATAGCCCTCGTCATACATCTGCTGGGTGAATTCTGTTCGCACATAAGGGTTGTTGTCCGGTATGGAGAGAATCTGCTTTTCCCGGCGCATATCCATGGCGGCTAGCAAAGACCGTACACGAATGCGGATAGCTCCTAGATTGTTCACCTCATCGATTTTCAGAAGGGTGTAGAGTTAATTGTGCTTTTCCAGAATTTCGGCAACCTGGTCGGTGGTGACAGCATCCAGACCGCAGCCGAAGGAATTCAGCTGGATCAGTTCCAGATCATCCCGCTGGGCAACAAACTGGGCTGCTTTGTACAGTCTCGAATGGTATACCCACTGATCGACTACACGCAGAGGGGGAAGCGTATCCTCCACGGGCAGACAGTCTTCCGTAAAAACAGTCAGACCATAGGAAGCGATCAGCTCCGGAATGCCGTGGTTGATTTCCGGATCGATGTGGTAAGGCCGTCCAGCCAGAACGATGCCACGACCACCCCGGGTTTTCATGGACTCAAATACCCGGCGACCTTCCTCACGAATGACGGCTTTTGCATTTTGCTGCTCTTCCCATGCGGCATGAACAGCGGCGCGGACTTCCTTTTCAGGAATATTCCACTCCTCCGCAGCGGTTTTTACCAGCCGGTCTGCAGCAGTCTTTTCATTGGTAAAGGCAATAAAGGGGCGGATGTAGCGAACATCCCCATGGGTGATGGCCTCTACGTTGTTTTTCAGATTCTCTGCATAGGACACCACGATCGGGCAATTGTAGTGATTCTGGGCATTTTCCGTTTCCTGATGCTCGTAGAACACGCAGGGATGGAAAATGGTTTTGATACCTTGATCAACAAGCCACTGCACATGGCCGTGGGCCAGTTTTGCAGGATAACACTCGGATTCAGAGGGAATGGATTCCATACCCAACTCGTAGATTTTTCGGTCAGACCAGGGGGACAGTACCACCCGGAAGCCCAGTTCCTTGAAGAAGGTGGCCCAGAAGGGATAGTTTTCGTACATATTCAGCACTCTGGGGATACCAATGGTTCCTCGGGGTGCGTTTTCTTCTGTCAAAGGCCGATAGGGATTAAAGAGCCGCTTGCGCTTGAAATCGACCATATTGCGGCCCTTTTCGCCCGTTACTGTGTTGCCTGCGCCTTTTTCGCATCGGTTGCCACTGACATGCTTTCTGCCACCAAAATTGTTGACGGTCAGCATACAATGGTTACTGCAGCCGCCGCAGCGGACGGAGGTGGATTTGTAGGAAAGGCGAAGCATCGCGTCCAGGGAAAGCATGGTACTTTTCTCGTCGGTGTAATGGTTCTTAGCCACCAGAGCCGCACCGAAGGCACCCATCAGGCCGGAAATGTCCGGGCAGGTGGCATCCACACCTGCAATCTTCTCAAAGGCTCGGAGCACTGCCTGGTTGTAGAAGGTACCGCCCTGAACAACAATGTGCCTGCCCAGATCCTCGGCATTTGCCAGCTTGATGACCTTATACAGGGCATTTTTGATGACGGAGTAGGCAAGACCGGCAGAAATATCGGAAACGGATGCACCTTCCTTCTGGGCCTGCTTCACATTGGAATTCATGAACACGGTGCAGCGGGTGCCAAGATCAACAGGATCCTTGGCAAACAAGGCTTCCCGGGCAAAGCTTTCTGCTGTATAGCCCAGAGAAGTGGCGAAATTCTCAATGAAAGAGCCGCAGCCGGAGGAACAGGCTTCGTTCAGCATTATGGAATCCACGGTGCCGTTCTTTAATTTGATGCACTTCATATCCTGACCACCGATATCCAAAACGCAGTCCACTTGGCTGTCAAAGAAGGAGGCGGCGGTGCAGTGGGCGATGGTCTCCACCACACCCTCGTCCAGATTAAAGGCGGATTTCAGCAGCGCTTCGCCGTAGCCCGTGGAGCAGCCACGGACGATCTTTGCACTTTCCGGCAGCACCTTTTTCAGTTCGCCAATGGCAAACTGGCTGGTCTGGATGGGATTGCCCTGGTTATTGGCATAGAACTTCCACAGCAGTTCACCTGCTTCACCGATCAGAACCAGCTTTGTAGTGGTAGAGCCTGCGTCGATGCCGAGGAAACAATTGCCTGTGTATATAGAGACATCTGCTTTTCTCACCACTGCCTTACTGTGACGGTTGCAGAAATCCTGATATTCCGCTTCATCCCGGAACAGAGGTTCCAGCCGGGACATTTCAAAGCTTGCCTGCACGCCTTTCTCTAACCGTTCAATCAATTGGGAAAGTTCTACGCTTTGTGCATCCTCTGCCTCTAATGCCGCACCCATAGCGGCAAACAGGTGGGAGTTCTCAGGATCAACGGTTGTTTCGTTGGTCAGTTTCAGAGTGCGGACAAAGGCAGACTTCAGCTCGGTAAGAAAATGGAGAGGACCACCTAAGAATGCTACGGTACCCCGGATGGGCTTGCCACAAGCCAGGCCGGAAATGGTTTGGTTTACCACCGCCTAGAAGATGGAGGCGGCAAGATCGGCTTTTGTCGCACCCTCATTGATCAGGGGCTGAATATCCGTCTTGGCAAAGACACCGCAGCGGGCGGCGATGGGGTAGAGCTGCTGATAGCTTTTTGCAGCTTCGTTAAGTCCTTCTGCATCTGTCTGCAGCAGGGATGCCATCTGGTCAATGAAAGAACCGGTGCCACCGGCGCAGACACCGTTCATCCGTTCCTCAAGACCGCCCTTAAAATAAATGATATTGGCATCCTCGCCGCCGAGCTCAATGGCCACATCGGTCTGGGGCGCTGCTTCTTTCAGTGCCGTTGCCACTGCCACGACTTCCTGAACAAAGCCGATATCCAGGGCTTTTCCAAGATTGATGGAGCCGGAGCCAGTGATTTTCAATTGCAGGCTGCATTCGCCCAGCTCCTTGCGAACAGATTTTAGCAAAGAATTCAAGGTTTCCTGGGTATGGGCATGGTGCCGTCTGTAGTCACCAAAAAGGATTTCGTTATGTTCATTCAGAACCACCAGCTTTACGGTGGTGGAGCCGATATCAATACCGGCACGATATGCTTTCATAGATTCGCTTCTTTCTAAAAATATCATAATTTACCAACCAGAAATTTTACATCCTGCTTTTTGACATAGGAATGAATGGAATGTAAACAAAATAAGGACGGAACGTAAAATTCCGCCCTTATCGTATGGAAACCGGTACGATCGGGAAAAGAGGATGTCAAATGGGTGCAAAAGAGAAATGAGAGGAGATCGTACTGCGGCTTCTTCTGTTTGGAACAGGTGATGACGGGCGGAGCATCACCTGCCCGCTGTATCAGCACACTTCAGCCCAAAAAGAAAGGGGTGATCTTTTCAGCGTCGGTGTAGCCTTTTCCATAAAGGAGCTTCATTTTATAAGAATCCCTGCAAAGGGTATGAACACCGCAGGTATCGTCCGGTGCAATGATCAGCAGTCTTCCTTCTGCAGCATATTGGCGGGCAAGTGTGACACCGTAGTTATACTTGTTGGCTCGGTTCATAAGTGCCTGTGCTGCTTCCGGAAATTCTTTGCGGATCCTACGTGCAAGCTTTTTATCTTTATCGGTCGTGCGGACCGTGTTCTCCGGCAATGTCAGGATCAGAACCACTTTATCGCAACCCAGCTGAAAGGCTTTTTCCACAGGGACTGGGTCACCCAAAGCACCGTCATAGCAGGGTGTTCCATCCAGCATAACGGGAGGGCAAATTCCGGGAATCGCCGAGGAAGCCATAAAAGGGGTGTAGCTGTCGTATATCAACTCTGATTTTGGAATATATCTGGGTTTACCGGTCAAGGCATCTGTGACAACGGTGAGAAATTCCATGGAATTCTCCATCAGCGTATCATAGTCGATGGGGTATTCTCCGTCTGAGTTTGTCAGCGTTCCATAGATGTATTGCAGATTGATATAGGACCGGTCACGCAGGTAATTACGCATTCCTGCATATTCCTTCCGCAAACCGTATTCTGTATAGAAGGTCCGGTTTCTCATGGGCTGTCTGGCGCAATAGGACGCGATATTGGCACTGCCAGCACTGACTCCGATGCCGAGATCAAACCAGATCCCCGTGTGCATACAGTAATCCAGCACGCCTGCGGCATAAACGCCTCGGTAGCCGCCGCCTACATCCACCACACCAATTTTGGGGTTCATATCAGTAATTCGTTCCTTTCTGCTTGGGGAATGCCTGCTTCAGAACAGTGGGCAGATCATTGACAAAGATGTTCAGACCGTATGTCCGGTCGACTCCCTGATCGGTATTCAGCTGACCGTATTCATCGAAGCCAACCCAATGAGGAGTTACAGAGATTACGCTGTCTACTAATAGCATATCTCCATACATTTCCCAGGGAATTGTTTTGAATTCCTGCTCCAGACGGGCTCTGGTGATCCAGCGATAGACCCGATCCCGCAGTGCTTTCTGGCAGGGAAACTGGGGCTTCAATACAGAGAACGCAGGATGGAGCTGCTCCATTTCATGCATCAGCTCGCCGCTTTCAATGGAAGGAACATCTTTCTCGGTGTAGGTATAGTAAAGTCCATAGAGGATTCCGGATACCCGAAGCATATCGCAGGCCACATCCGCATCCTTATCAAAGGGAAGCATGATGGCAATATTTCGGATTTCATCGGCACAATCCAGAACACTCCAGCTGATTTCATTACAGCCGCAGAAAATCACAAACGCGCTGTCCGGATGCTTTTGTGCCAGTGTCAGGCAATCATAAATACCGTGATTGGAAAACAGATGCCAAGTATGGATTCCTAATTTCTCACCCTGGTCAATGGCCTGATGGTGCTGCTCGAACAGTTTTCCCTCGTTGATGGACAGAGAAACAGTCCATGGGATGCTGTGCTGCGTCATACTGCGAATCTTTTTGGATCCTTCGTAAAGGCCGTTATATCCTACATTCATACCAAAGGTCAGCAAGGTTTCTTCGCTTACTTGGGTGAAGGTATCCTTGACCAGTGCGTAATAGGCACTGCTTTCGTTGGTAAGCAGACTTTGTGCGCCGGAATAGAATTCCTGCTGAAAACGGCTGTCAGCAAATTTCAGAGCGATGTCCACCAGATTTCGGACTGTCCGATCCGGATCCGCTTTCAAATCGTGAATTGCTTTCTTAACAATGGTGTTTACCATGACCCGATTGACACTGTTTTCCATTGCATCATCCTCCTGCCGTTTAGCATTTGGATTCAGTATAAGGAAATCTTTCCTATCTCTCAACGGACAAAAAGTTGGGAGTGTCCCAAAAGGTAACCGGTTTGCGGGATTGTCGAAATTTGGGACACTGGTGATGTGTTTGTCCAATGACAAAGGGAAGTTACTGTCTTATATTGGGCTCAAATCGGTCTTGAGACCAAAAGAAAGGCGGAAATAAAAATGAGCTCCCTTAAAGAAACCATGCAGACCTTCGCTGTAAATCAGGCACTGAAGTATATTGAAGGTGATCCCAACGAGAATCTGCCCAAGTTGATGGACTTGGTGGACAAGTTCTCTCCCGACGGCTGGTACGAATCCCAGCGCACTGCAATTCGCCATGCCATTGAGGATAAGAACAACTGGTATCAGCTGGTTATGCGCTTGTACGAACTGGATCCCGGTGTTCGCAAGGCATTCTTCCAGAATTTCCTGTTCAATGCCAGCTTTAAGGGCAGCGCGACCCAGCATGAAAACCGAGAGAAGTATGGCTGCAACATTCCCTGGGCCATTCTGCTGGATCCTACCTCTGCCTGCAACCTGCACTGCACCGGCTGCTGGGCAGCGGAATACGGCAACCGTCTGAACCTTTCCCTGGAAACCATTGATTCCATCATCCGCCAGGGCAAGGAACTGGGTACCTATATGTACATCTACACCGGCGGTGAGCCTACCGTCCGGAAAGCAGACCTGTTCAAGATCTGTGAGATGCATCCTGACTGCATGTTCCTGGCCTTCACCAACGGTACCCTCATCGATGAGGAATTCTGTAAGGAAATGCTTCGGGTGAAGAACTTTGTGCCCGCCATCTCTCTGGAGGGTTTCGAGGATGCCAACGATTCCCGCCGTGGCAAGGGAATTTATGATAAGGTTGCAAACGCCATGCGGCTGCTGAAGGAGCATGGCCTGGCTTTCGGTATCTCCACCTGCTATACCTCTGTCAACTACAAGGATATCACCAGCGAGGAATTCTTCGATTACATGATCGATTCTGGCGCTCTGTTTGCCTGGTTCTTCCACTATATGCCCGTTGGCAACGGTGCAGCCACCCAGCTGCTGCCGACTCCTGAGCAGCGTACCCATATTTACAATAAGATCCGGGAATACCGTTCCACCAAAGCGCTGTTTACCATCGATTTCCAGAACGATGCAGAGTATGTAGGTGGCTGCATCGCCGGTGGCCGGAATTACCTGCATATTAACGCCAAGGGTGATGTGGAGCCCTGCGTGTTCATCCACTATTCAAACTGCAATATCCACGATACCAGCCTGCTGGATGCTCTGAGAAGCCCCCTGTTCATGGCTTACCATGACAACCAGCCCTTCAACGACAATATGCTCCGTCCCTGTCCCATGCTGGAAAATCCTGAAGCTTTGCGTTCTATGGTCAAGGCTACCGGTGCGGTAAATACCGACTACCAGAGCCCCGAATCCGTTGACCACCTGTGTGATAAAACCACTCCTTATGCCGAAAACTGGAAGGGTACAGCAGACAAGCTCTGGAGCACCACCTGCGCCCAGTGCGGAAAGTGCAAATAATAGAATGGCTTTTCAGATTTTTGCAGATGCCACTGCTGATTTGACAGGCAGCTTTGCGGAAGAATTATCCGCCGTTAAGGTAATTCCCATGCAGGTGGAGATCTGCGGCAGAAATTATACCTATGGTCCCGGTGGAGACTTGAGCATCTCTGAATTCTATAAAATGCAGAGGGAGGGCAATTTTGCATCCACCTCTCAAATCAATCCCGCGATCTATGCAGATTATTTTCGTCATGTGTTTCTGGAGGGGAAGGATGTGCTGTATTTATCCTTTTCTTCCGGAATGTCTGCGACCTTTCAGTCAGCCCAAATTGCTGCTCAGGAATAGCAGGAGCAATTCCCGGAGCGAAAAGTGATTTGCGTGGATACCCTTGGTGCAACCTTAAGCGAGATGCTGCTGCTTCGGGAAGCTATTGACATGCAAAGAAAAGGCACAGATATAGAAACGGTTGCGGCATGGATCGAAGAGAACAGGCTGAAGGTATGTGTATGGTTTGTGGTGGATACCTTTGACCATCTGCATCACGGTGGCAGAGTATCTGCCGCAACAGCTGCTGTAGGTACCATGCTGAATATCAAACCCATGCTGCATATTGACGCCAATGGCAAGCTGGAAAACACATCCAAGCCCCGGGGTAGAAAAAGGGCTATGTTGACTCTGCTTTCCAAAATGGAACAGGGCTGGAACTCAGACTTTTCCAAAACCGTGACCATCGTTCATGCTGACGATTCTCAAGGAGCGGAGGAACTGAAAAGACTGGTTGCCCAAAAGTTTCCGAAAGCAGAAATTGAGATAGGGGATCTCGGCCCGGTGATCGGTGCTCATACCGGTCCTGGATTGCTGGCTCTGATCTACTGGGGAAATAATCGATAATACTATTTCTTAAAAAATGATTTGAAATTATTTTTAGTGTACCATTGCATGGTACACCGCTTTCAGCGGTAAGAAATGTATTGACTTCGCTTTTAGCGGCTTCTCCGCTGGCTGCAGGAGCTGCAGCCAGATAAAACGCTTTCATAGCGTTTTATAAAAACTAGTATGAGGAACTTAAATTATGAGTAAGAAATATTATTTTACATCGGAATCCATCACAGAAGGCCATCCGGATAAAGTATGTGACCAGATTTCTGACCGCGTTCTGGATGCCTTGTTAGAAGCAGATCCTATGAGTCGCTGCGCCTGCGAAGTCACAGCAGAACCCGGTGCGGTTCATATCATGGGTGAGATCACTACTAATGCAGAGGTAAATTACGAAGAATGTGCCCGCCAGGTGATCCGCAGAATTGGCTATACCAAGGACGAGTATGGCTTTACAGATAAATGCCGGATTACCTGTTCTCTGCACAAACAGTCCGCAGACATTGCCATGGGTGTGGATAATGCCATGGACGATGAAAAGGCACTTGGCGCAGGGGATCAGGGCATGATGTTCGGTTATGCCTGCAACGAAACCCTAAGCTATATGCCCCTGGCGATCCAGCTGGCCAACGAACTGACACGGCGGCTGACCTATGTCCGTCGAGCAGGCATTCTGACCTATCTCCGTCCTGACGGAAAATCCCAGGTCACGGTGGAATACATGGACGGTAAACCCCACCGGATCGAAGCTGTGGTGATCTCTGCCCAGCATGATCCCAGTGTGCACATCGGTCAGCTCCGGGAGGATATTCTGGATCAGGTGATCCTACCAGTGATCCCGGATGCCATGTGGGATGCAGACACAAAAATCTATATCAATCCCACCGGACGTTTCGTTCTGGGAGGTCCCGCAGCAGATACAGGTCTCACCGGACGGAAGATCATTGCGGACACCTACGGCGGATACGCCCGTCATGGCGGCGGTGCCTTCTCCGGTAAGGACCCAACCAAGGTTGACCGCAGCGCAGCTTATATGGCCCGCTATGTTGCCAAGCACATCGTTGCAGCCGGACTTGCTGATAAATGTGAGATCCAGTTAAGCTATGCCATCGGTGTTGCCCAGCCGGTTTCTGTGATGGTAGATACTTTCGGCACCGGCAAAGTACCGGAGGAAATCATTCAGAGCTGGGTGATGGTTCATATTGATCTTCGCCCCGGTGCGATCATTGAAAGATTGAAGCTCCGCCGTCCGATCTATGAAAAGACTGCCGCCTACGGTCACTTTGGCCGGGAAGAATTCCCATGGGAGAAGCTGGATGAGACACTTTTGGCAGAATTGAAAAAACTTCTGTAAGGACAAGCACCGTATTCATTCCTGAGTACGGTGCTTTTTGAAAAATTCATGTTTCCGAAATCCATTGGTATATGGATTATGCTATAATATAATTACAAAGAAACCACTCATTGGAATACCGATGCAAAGGAGGTCTTGCTATGAAAAAGCCATATGAGCTGCAGTATACTCAGCTGAAAAACGGGTGTGCTCCGGAAGAATTTTCATTTCAGACAACAGCAGAATTGGAACCCTTGGAAGGCATCATTGGTCAGGAGCGGGCTGTAAAAGCCTTTGATTTTGGTCTTGCCGTGAAGATCCGGGGCTATAACATCTATATGTCCGGACCCTCCGGCACCGGCAAGACCACCTATGCCCGGCGAAGCACCGAGGCTCTGGCGGTCACGGAGCCGGTTCCTGCTGACTGGTGCTATGTACATAACTTCCAGGATCCCAAGCGCCCCATGGCATTATCATTCCCCGCAGGTAAGGGCCGAACATTCCGGGATGATATGGGGAAACTGGTGGCAGCTTTCAAACGGGAATTGAGTAAGGCATTTCAATCTGAGGACTATGAAAAGCAGAAGCGTACCCTTCAAAGGGGCTTTGACCTGCGGCAGAATGCCCTGATCGATCAGATGAGCGCCGCGGCAGAGGAATATCAGTTCCATATCGAGCGTACCGATGCTGGAATTTATTTTGTTCCTCTGGTGAATGGTGAAACCGTGGACGATGAAGCCTACGAAAAGCTGCCCCAGGAGGTTCGGGATCGTATTGATGAAAACTCTCAGCTGATCCAGGAAAAGGCCGGAGCCATTCTCCGGGAAATTCAGGCGCTGGAAAAGGAAAACGAGGAACAACTTGATCAGCTGGACAAAAACATCGGCCTGTATGCCATTGGGCACCATGTAGAGCAGCTGTTGGAACACTACAAAGACAATGACCGGGCAATCTCTTACATCCAGTCTGTTCAGGCTGATGTATTGAATCATCTGAATCAGTTTATGGAAGCGGAAGAAGCTCAGGAGGATGCCATTTCCGCACTGATCCCTGCAATGTACAAAAAGCAGGAGGAAGATATAACCCTGCTCTATCGGGTAAACCTCATTGTAGACCATTCTGAAAGCAAAGGTGCCCCTGTGGTGGTTACTTTCAATCCTACTTACAGCAATCTTATGGGCGAGATCGAGTATGACAGTGAGTTCGGCAATCTCACCACGGACTTTATGAAGATCAAAGGCGGCCTGTTCCATCAGGCCAACGGCGGCTATCTGATTGTGCAGGCTCAGGATGTGCTGACAGCACCCAACGCATGGGCGGCACTGCGCCGGGTCATCAAGACCCGGGAAATCAATATGGATTCCCTCCGGGAGCTGATAAACACCACGGTACTGCCGGTTCTGCAGCCGGAACCGATTCCGGCGCAGATCAAGGTCATCATGGTTGGCAGTGACTACTATTACGCCCTTCTGAGCCAGTATGATGAGGAGTTTGATAAGTTCTTTAAGATCCGGGCGGATTTTGATTATGAGATGCCCAGAAACCACGAGAATATCCATAAAATCGCTCAGTTTATCAAGGGTTTTGTAGACCGGGAACGGACGCTTGAATTCGATGTCAGCGCTGTATGCGCCATCGTGGAGTATTCCTCCCGCTCTGTATCCCGGCAGGATAAACTGTCCACCCGCTTCAATCAGCTGTCGGAAATTCTGGGAGAAGCCCATACCTGGGCAACTTTGGAAAAAGCACCCATCATTACAGGAGTACATATCCGCAAAGCTATTTCTGAAAAAGTTCAGCGGCTGACCCTTTACAAAGAAAAGCTGGATGCAATGCTGGAGGATGGCACCATTATGATCGACACTGAGGGCGCAAAGATCGGACAGATCAATGGCCTCGCAGTGCTGGATATGGGCAGTTACGCCTTTGGCACGCCCACGCGAATCACAGCGACGACCTATATGGGAAAATCCGGTATCGTCAACATCGAAAAAGAAGCCCGTATGAGCGGCCAGACCCATGACAAAGGCGTGCAGATCATTACCGGCTTCCTAGGCCAGACTTACGCACAGAAATTCCCCATGAGCCTTTCCTGCCGGGTCTGCTTTGAGCAGAGCTACAACGGAATCGACGGCGACAGCGCATCCAGTACGGAGCTTTACTGCATCCTGTCCTCTTTGGCAGAGCTGCCAATCCGGCAGGACTTGGCGGTGACCGGTTCCGTAAACCAGCGCGGCGAGATCCAGGCCATCGGCGGTGTAACGCATAAAATCGAAGGCTTCTTTGAACTGTGCAAAAAACGGGGCCTGACAGGCACTCAGGGTGTTTTGATCCCCATGTCCAATGTGAAGGAACTGGTGCTCAGCGAGGAAGTGGTGGATGCTGTAAAGAATGGTCAGTTCCATATTTACCCCATTACCCATATCCATGAGGGTATGGAGATCCTGATGCAGACTCCAGCTGGAGAAAGGAATGAAGAAGGTGAATTCCAAGAGAATACCATCCATGGGAAGGTATTTGCAAAGCTGAAAACCTTTGCTGAGTTGTCCAGCGGCTAAAGATATACCCCTATAAATTTCATATTTTTTGTGTTATAATAAAATTATGAAGAGAGAAGGGGAAAATGAGATGAAATTCTATGAGTTTGGCGATCCTGGTAATCCTGCAATTATGTGCCTGCCCGGCAACTTCATGACCCATCGCCAGTTTGAGAACATCGTTCCCATGCTGGAGCAGGAATATCATGTCATTACCGTATCCTTTGATGGCTATGATGAAACAGGGAAAACGACTTACACCACTGGTGAAGAGCAGGCCAGGAAACTTGCTGCTTTTATCCGGGAAAGACTTGATAGTAGAATTGATTTGGTCTATGCGGAATCACTTGGAAGCATTCCTGCGGTATTCCTGACTCGGTTCGCCGACTTGCAGATTGGTGGAATCATCCTCAGTGGTGCGGAATACATGAATTACGGTATCTTCAACGGTCTGGCAATCAACCTCTTTGCACCTATGACCCATAAGATGATGACAAAAATACTCAGCAGCGGCGATGTGAAATTCCCGGCATTTTTGAAAATCAAAATGGGGATCACCGATGATGTGTTCCAGCCCATGCTGAAGCAAGCCTGTCAAAACCTGACGCTGGAAACAACAAAAGCCACCTTTTGGGAAGCGGTAAGGCTGTATCCGGAGTATATGAGCAAATGGGAGCCCAATCCTAATATCCGCATTTCCTGCTGGTACGGTGAAAAAGAAATGAACATGAAAAAGGCAATCCAGCATTTGAAGCGGGCATTTCCGAATCTGGAGGTAAATCCCTTCAAGGGGCTGGGGCATGGTGAGATCACGGCACATCCCCAAAAGTTGGTTGCAGAACTGAAGTCTTTTCTCCAAAAGAATCATTGAATCCAGAGCATCGGAGCGAAAACTCCGATGCTTTTCCTTTTGGGACACTCAAACTGTTTTGCCCAATGACTTTGGAAGATGGCTGAAGTACAATTTAAGCTGTACAAATATTGTTTGGCCCATGGCGGGAGGAAGCATATGAAAGAGAAACTTAAAAAATGCAAGACCTGTGATCAGGAAATCGCTAAGAAGGCTGCGGTTTGTCCCCATTGTGGTGCAAAGAATAAAAAGCCCTTTTTTAAGCGGTGGTGGTTTTGGCTGCCCGTATGTTTGATACTGATTGCTATCATTCTGTGTGTCATTTTTGGAATCAATCAAGATAGTATTAATTCACATCTTTTGCAAAATGAAAATGGCAGCGCAATCTCGGAAACAACGGATGTTACTGAAACCCAGGAGGAAACAGAGACAACGACAATAGAACCTAGCGAAACAGTAGAAGTGACAGAAACAGAAGAAACTGTTCCTGCAGAGGCGGAAGAGCCCGTTTCCACAGAAACTGTAACGGAAGAATCTGTCCCCGAGGAAACAATTCCCGAAGAAACTGTTTTGGAAGAGACAGTACCGACTGAAACAGAAGCGGAACCATCTGAACAGCCTGCCACACTGGGTGAGAACAATGCACTGAGTTCCGCCCGGCTGCATCTTTCCAAAGGGATTCTTTCTTATGGTGCCTTGGCAGAACTTCTTGAGCAGGAGAAATTTACTGAGGAAGAAATTGCGTTTGCGCTCCGGAACTGCGGCGTGGATTGGAATGAAAATGCTGTTAAGGCAGTAAGAACTGCTCTCAGCTTCCGTCCGTTTTCTCTCGTTGGATTGCAGCGCTATCTGATTGCTGAAGGATATACTCCGGAGCAGGCAGAATACGGTGCGGAGCACTGCTGTGCTGACTGGAAGCTGCAGGCTGAGAAGGCTGCTGTTCTGTATCTGGATATCCTGGCCTTTTCAGAGCATTCTCTGAAGGAACAGTTGGAATATGACGGATTCACCTCTGAAGAAGCAATGCATGCCGTAAGCAACTGTGGTGCGGACTGGCAGGAACAAGCTGTCAAGGCAGCAGCGTTGTATTTGGAGAATAAGCCGCTGTCCCGGCAAGGACTACTGGATCAACTCCTAAGCGACGGATTTACAGAAGAACAGGCGGCTTTCGGCGTGAGGAAAAGTGGATATTGAATTTCAGAAATGGCCGTCGAGATTTAAGCGGCCATTTCTCTGTGTAAGGACTGTCTATAAGCATGCTGAAAGAAATGAAACGAAATAAAAAACATAGAGTTGTGATGCCGGTGTTTCAACTGGTGATTCAAAACTTTTTTGAACACAATGTGGGAAAGAACGCAGCGGCTCTGGCGTATTATCTGCTATTTGCGCTGTTTCCAATGTTGATTTTCCTGAGCAACCTTCTGGGTTTGCTGGATCTGAATATCTCTGAGATCATTCAGATACTACAGCAGTTCTTGCCTAAGGATGTTGTGGGGATCGTGGAGAGCTATCTGGATCATGTATCCCACACGTCAAGCCCGTCAATGCTTTGGTTTGCACTGGTGTTTACAGTATGGTTTCCCATGCGGGCGGCCAAAGGCTTGATGGATGATGTAAGGCTTGCCTACCATCTGGGCAAACCGGCTCACCCGGTATCCTATACCATTCGCCAGTTGGTTTACACAGTGGTGCTATTGATCGTTGTGGGATTGACGCTGCTTTTTTCTACATTGGGAAAGCAGGTCCTGGGATATCTGAACCACCTGATTCCGGAGAAGACTCTGAGAATATCGGATTATTTACTGACGATTTGGCAGTATCTTCGATTCATTCCTGTTGGCGCACTGATGTTTGCGGCATTGGGAACTTTGTATGCGGCCTCTCTTGACAAGCGGCAGCCATGGGAAGAAATGCTTCCGGGAATTACGGCTGCACTGCTCTCTTGGATCGTTGTCAGTATTGGGTTTTCTGTTTATGTGGAGAATTTTGCGAATTATTCTGTGATCTACGGCACCCTGGGTGCGGTGATCGTACTATTGATGTGGCTGTACATGACGGCGGTTATTCTGATCCTTGGTGCAGAGCTGAATGCGGCGTTGCGGACAGTACGACAAACGAATCGTGAGGAAAGAACATGAATCTGAAGAAGTGGGGAAAAAACTGAAAAGGGACATTCCGGCGATTTTCCTGTCTTTGAAGGATAAAGATACTCCGTTGCCTGCGAAAATTGCGGGATGCATCACGGTTGCCTATGCGTTGTCGCCTGTGGATCTGATCCCGGATTTTATTCCCGTGCTGGGATACCTGGACGATGTGATCCTATTGCCGGTGTTGGCAGCTATCACAATCAAGCTGCTGCCCGCACAGATCCTGGAAAGAAACAGGCACCGGGCCCAGGGACTTTGGGAAAATGGAAAACCGAAAAAATGGTACTACGGGCTGCCTGTGGTATTATTTTGGGGATTCGTTGTTCTATGTGTGGTTCGGAAAATACTTCGCTGAACGCTCTTTGGGACACTGAAACAGTTTTGACCGGCGACTTTTTACTAGAAACCGAATATAATGGTTACCAGTAAAACAGAAAGGGATTCATTTCATGTCATATCAAATTATCACAGATGCCACCGCTGACTTAAATGACGAGCTGCTCAACGGCCTTCCTGAAGTAAAGATCATTCCCATGCATGTTCAGGTTAACGGGCGGGAATATCTTTTTGGCCCCGGCGGTAACATAGAATGTGATGAATTTTACGCATTTTTACGAAACGGACAGTTTGCTTCCACCTCCCAGATCAATCCCGCAACCTACCGGGAGTATTTTGAGGCAATCCTGAAGGAGGGCAGGGATGTGCTGTATCTGTGCTTTTCCTCCGGTATGTCCAAAACCATCCAGAGCGCAAATATGGCAATTGAAGAACTGAAAGAAGAATATCCCGACCGGACGATTCTGTGCCTGGATACCCTCTGTGCCGCTGTTGGCGAAGGCCTGCTCGTAATGGAAGCTGCAAGAAAGCAAGCTCAGGGCATGGACATTCACAGTCTTTACAGCTGGCTGGAAGCGCACCGACTGAATCTGTGCCACTGGGTTACGGTGGATACATTTGACCATCTGAAGCACGGTGGCCGTGTCAGCGCTACCTCTGCTGCTATGGGTACGTTGCTTGGTATCAAGCCCCTGATCCATGTGGATGAAAACGGCAAGCTGGTGGCCATGGGCAAGCCCAGAGGCAAGAAAAAAGCGCTGGAAGCACTGCTTTCCAATATGGAAAAAGGCTGGATGCCGGAAATCTCCAAGCAGGTCATCATCGGTCACGGTGATAGCCTGGAAGTCGCCATAGAGCTTCGGGCCATGGTTGCAGCCCGGTTCCCGGATGCGGAAATCTATATCGCCCCCATCGGTCCCGTGATTGGTGCTCATGCAGGCCCCGGTGTTATGACCGTGTTCTTCTGGGGCAATAATCATTAAGTTACATCCTCCTCCATAAAAATGCCTGCAAGAATGAACCATGCAGGCATTTTCTGTCGTTTCAGAAAGGTTTTCAAATGGAAGAAAAGAAAACTTCATTGCTGTATAAAATCATTAAGGGCCTGGTATGGTTTTTCTATCCCAAGCTGAAAGTGGTGGGCGCGGAGAACCTGCCGAAAGAGGGGGCTATCCTTGTAGGCAACCATACCCAGATGAATGGACCCATCGCTGCGGAGTTATACTGTCCCGGAAAGCACTACACCTGGTGCGCCGGGCAGATGATGGAATTGAAAGAAGTGCCGGATTATGCTTTTCAGGATTTCTGGTCCCAGAAACCAAAGTGGACACACCCCTGGTACAAGCTGCTGTCCTATATGATTGCACCGCTGTCCGTCTGTGTATTCAACAATGCCAATACCATCGGTGTCTACCACGATACTCGCCTCATAGGAACCTTCAAAAACACCATCAAGCGGCTTCAGGAAGGAAACCATGTGGTGATCTTTCCGGAGCATGATGTGAAATACAATCACATCCTCTATGAATTCCAGGACCGGTTTATCGATGTGGCAAAACTGCACTACAAGAAAACCGGGAAGACGGTTTCCTTCGTGCCGCTGTACATTGCACCGAAGCTGAAAGCGATGTATTTCGGCAAACCCATCCAATTCAATCCGGATGTGCCCGTTGCGGAAGAACGCAGGCGGCTCTGTGACTATCTGATGAAGGAAATCACAGATATTGCGATTTCGCTGCCGGAGCATACGGTGGTCCCTTACCGCAATATCCCGAAGAAACTTTATCCCAGCAACATCCCCAAGGAGGAAACCCATGAAAGCCCCGGCAATTGATTACCGAAAACTGCGCTTAAATAACATAAACACACCGCAATTCCGCCATCTGCTCCTGCTTCTGGGCTGGGTTGGATATCTGACAATGTATGTGCTGACCGAGAATCTGATCCCGGTGGTAAAATGTGTTCCAGTGCATTGTAGGTTGGATGATCTGATCCCGTTCTGCGAATGGTTTATCATTCCCTATGTGAGCTGGTATTTCCTGATTGCCGGTTCACTGCTGTATTTCCTGCTGAACAGCGTGGACATCTTCAAAAAGCTGCAGACCTATATCATCATCACCCAGATCATTGCCATGGCGGTATATGTCATCTTTCCCAATCGGCAGGATCTTCGTCCGGAGGTGTTTCCAAGAGACAATATCCTGACCCAATTGATTGGATTCATTTATTCCGTAGATACCAACACGGGAGTCTGTCCGTCCCTCCATGTGGGCTATAGTTTGGGAATTGCATCCACATGGATTCGGGAAAAGAGTGTTCCCAAGTGGGTTCGGATTGCCATTGCAGTCTGGTGCAGTGTGATCTGTATTTCCGTTGCCTTTGTCAAGCAGCATTCCGTGGTGGATATTTTCGCGGCCATCCCCATGTGTCTGTTCGCTGAGTGGTTCGTATTTTTCAGAAAGAAATAATAGGAAAGAGAGAAAGAGAATATGAAAAGAGAGCATCTGTATGTGGATTGGAATCATCCTTTAGTCATACTGTCGGCATTTTGTATGCTGGCATCCGCTGTGACTGCAGCGTTTCTGATGTTACCCTATTGCGGCTGGTGGATCGCAGCCATTGCAGGATATCTGATAGTTCTTCTGCTATTCGGTGATGAAATGCTGTACAAAACGTCAGTTCCAATCTGGATTTTGGGTTTATCCATTGCATTTGATCGTAATACGATCCTCGTATGGGTTGGCTGTCTGGCTTTCTGTATCACCTATACTTTTATTGTGAGCGGACAGATGAAAAAGGTATGGCTGCTAATCTGTCAACTGGCAGTTCTTGGTTATGCGGGTTTCGTGTATAGCATTCCGGTTATTTTTGCAGCGACAAGCCTATTGCTGCTGTATCCGGCTATTCGGGTACATAACGACGGAAAATACCATCCCGCCTGGGGTGACCGCATCGAAGGACGCCGGGTTCGGACAGCGCAGGTGATGGAGCAGATTACGGCATACTTTATGCCCAATCGTACCGGTGCAAACAATCTCTTCTCTGAGTCTGTAGAAATCACGGAACTGGAGCGGTACATCCGCAGAAAGCGCAGGGAAGGCCTCATGGGATTCAGCATCACCCATGTTGTGCTGGCAGCCTATGGCACTGTTGCAAAGTATCCTGGTCTGAACCGGTTTATCGCCGGACAGCGGATCTATTCCCGGGGCGAGGATATTGCGGTCTGCATGACAGTCAAAAAGGAACTGACAGCCCAGGCACCGGATTCTTTGATCAAGGTCCACCTTCATCCTTCTGACAGTGCAGCAGAGGTATACCGGAAGTTTAACGAAAA
>JAFSCK010000089.1 GCA_017436785.1 Oscillospiraceae bacterium
CCCTCCGATCTGGATAAGGTCCTGCTGGTTGGCGGCTCCACCCGTATCCCTGCCGTTCAGGAAGCCGTTAAGGGCATCACCGGCAAGGAAGGCTTCAAGGGCATCAACCCCGACGAGTGTGTTGCTCTGGGCGCTGCCATTCAGGGCGGTGTTCTGACCGGCGACGTGCAGGACATCCTGCTGCTGGACGTCACTCCTCTGTCCCTGGGCATTGAGACCCTGGGCGGCGTCTGCACCAGACTCATTGAGCGCAACACCACCATCCCCACTCACAAGAGCCAGATCTTCTCCACCGCCGCTGACGGCCAGACCAGCGTTGAGGTCCATGTCCTGCAGGGCGAGCGTGAGATGGCAGCTTACAATAAGACTCTGGGCCGCTTCCAGCTGGGCGGCATTGCTCCCGCTCCCCGCGGTGTTCCCCAGATCGAAGTCACCTTCGACATCGACGCTAACGGCATCGTAAAGGTCTCCGCTAAGGACCTGGGCACCGGCAAGGAGGCCAACATCTCCATCACCGCTTCCACCAACCTGTCTCAGGAGGACATCGACAAGGCTGTCCGCGAGGCTGAGCAGTACGCCGCCGAAGACAAGGCCCGTAAGGAAGAGGTGGACACCCACAACATGGCTGACCAGACCGTCTACCAGACCGAGAAGACCCTGAACGAGCTGGGCGACAAGATCTCCTCTGACGAGAAGGCTTCCATCCAGTCCGCTGTTGACAACCTGAAGGAAGTCAACAAGGGCAATGACATCGCTGCCATCAAGGCTGCCACCGAGGCTGTGCAGCAGGCCTTCTACAAGGTTTCCGAGAAGCTGTACCAGCAGGCTAACCCCAACGGCGCACAGGGCGGCTATCAGCAGCCCGGCAATGACGGCGTTGTGGATGCCGACTACGAAACTGTCGACTAATCAAGCCCATAAAAGGGGCGGCGATACCGCCGCCCCTTGTTGGTGTATTGGGGAATTATGCGCCTGCGGCGCATGGGATGCTGATGCATCCCGGGCCGATGTGGGCATCGGCCCCTACATCCACCCCCTTCGTAGGGGGCGATGCCCACATCGCCCCGCGGCGTAAGCCGCAATGCCCGAAGGGCATTCCATTTTGAGGTGTATAAAATGGCAGAAAACAAACGTGATTATTATGAGGTGCTGGGTGTCAACAAGGGCGCCAGTGCCGAGGAGATAAAGAAGGCCTACCGCAAGGCAGCCATGAAGTACCATCCTGACCGGAACCCCGGCGACAAAGAGGCCGAGGAGAAGTTCAAGGAGTGCGGCGAGGCCTACGAGGTCCTGTCCGATGACAGTAAGCGCCAGCGCTATGACCAGTTCGGCTTCGCCGGTGTGGATCCCAACTACGGTGCAGGCGGCAACGGTCCCTACGGTGCCGGGTTCAGCGGCTTTGGCGATTTCGGTGACTTGGGTGATATTTTCGGCGAGTTCTTCGGTGGCGGCAGCCGCAGCCGGGCAAGCACCCAGAACGCCCCCCGCCGGGGCGAAAACGTCATGTCCCATCTGGAGCTGACCTTTGAGGAAGCCGCCTTCGGCTGTGAAAAGGAAGTCGCTACCCAGCGCATTGAGAACTGCGCCGTATGTAACGGCAGCGGCAGCGCTGATGGTGTCATCGAGACCTGTACCCAGTGCGGCGGCCGGGGTCAGGTCCGCAGCGTCCAGAATTTCATGGGCATGCAGATGCAGTCCACCACCACCTGCCCCAGCTGTAACGGCCGTGGCAAGATGGTGAAAAATCCCTGTACCACCTGTAAGGGCAAGGGCAAGGTCCGCAAGACCAACCGGGTCAAGGTGAAGATCCCCGCCGGTGTGGATGCCGGTCAGAGCGTCCGGGTCCGGGGCGAGGGCTGCGTCGGCTCCAACGGCGGTGTCAACGGCGACCTGCTGGTGGAAATTTACATCAAGCGCCATGCCATCTTCACTCGTGAGGATTTTGACGTATTGTGCGAGGTGCCCATTTCCTTTACACAGGCAGCGCTGGGCGCGGAGATCGAAGTACCTACCATTGACGGTAAGGTAAAGTACGAGATCCCCGAGGGTACCCAGACCGGACGGGAATTTGTGCTGCGGGATAAGGGCATCCCCGAAGTGGGCAATCCCCGCCGCCGGGGCGACCATCGCTTCACCGTTGTGGTGGAGACCCCCACCCGCCTGACCAAGGAGCAGAAGGAGCTGCTGCGCCAGCTGGAGGGCAGCATGGAAGAAACGCCCAAGCGGAAGAAGTTTATTGATAATCTGAAAGATTTCTTTGATTAAAGACGAAAAAATGCAGGACGGTACTTGTGATCGTCCTGCGTTTTATGTATAATAAATAAAAACTGTAGGGCGGGGTCATGACCCCGCCGACGCACCATCGATATACAACAGATTTTGTTGGTTGCGACATGTAGGAACCAGCAATAGACCAGCATTGCCATTACCGGCAGCTGGTCGGCGGAGGCATGACCCCGCCCTACAATATTACTGTGGAGGGCATTTATTATGAAACGAGCCGATTACATCAGCTGGGACGAATATTTCATGGGCATTGCCATGCTGGCGGCCCGGCGGAGCAAGGACCCCAATACTCAGGTAGGTGCCTGCATCGTTTCTCAGGATAACATCATCATCTCCACCGGCTACAACGGCATGCCCAAGGGCTGCTCCGATGATGTTTATCCTTGGGACCGGGTGGGCGAGGATACCAAGTACCCCTATGTGGTCCATGCAGAGCTGAATGCGGTGCTGAATGCCAACGGCCGCGACCTCCGGGGCAGCAAGCTGTATGTCGCCCTGTTCCCATGCAACGAATGCGCCAAGGCCATCATCCAGAGCGGTGTGAAGGAGGTCTACTACCTGTCCGACAAGTACGCCGACTCCATGTCCACGCTGGCCTCCAAGCGGATGATGGACTCCGCCGGAGTGAAGTTCACCCAGCTGCGGACCAATTTGAAGTCCATTACGCTGGATTTCATCCCTGAGGAAGAACGAATTTAAACCCAATAAACGAAAAAACATGTCATTGCGAACCAGTCCTCAGACTGGTGTGGCAATCCCCTCCAATCAAAGGAGATTCCCACGCCAGTGTGCGCACCGGCTTGCAATGACATGTTTCTTTTTACATCTTAATATACTGCACCGCCACACAGCCGGGGCCGCCTTGGGTGATGAAAGCGGGGCTCAGGGGATAGATGTGGTAATCCACATCGGGCATGGCCTCTTTCAGTGCCTTCAATGTCAGTTCTGCCTTCTCCAAAGCGCCTGCATGGGAGATCTGGACCTGCCAGCCCTTCTCCACACCTGCCTTCTTCAGCTGCTCCACGATATACTTCACCGCATGGGGATAGCCCCGGCGGATACCGGCAACGGTGAGCCGCTCGCCGTTTTCGGTCTGGGTCATGATGGGGGTCAGGTTGGCTGCCTTGCCCACATAGGAAACCAGCGGGGACAGGCGGCCGCCGCGGCGCAGGTAGTCAAAGTCCGCAGGCACCAGATAGCTCTTGGCGGTATCCATCAGGGCGTTCAGCTTCTCCACGATCTTCTCCCGGGTATGGCCCTCCTTTGCCCACTGGATGGCTCTCTCCACCAGATACCGGTGGGGACCGCAAAGAGTCCGGGTATTCACCACGGTGATCTTATCCCCATGGTCGCACAGCTGGGCTGCTGCCACGGCGCTGTTGTAGGTGCCGCTGAGGCCTGCCGCCATGGCCACATTGACGATCTCATCCTCGGGATAGCTGTTCATCAGCGCTTCCACCTCGCCAATGGCAGGCTGAGAGGAGGTGGGCATGTGGCCCTGACGGATGATGGCAACAAATTCCTCCGAAGAGATCTCGTCAAATTCCCGGTAGCTCTTACCGGCAATGGTGACGGACAGAGGAGAAACAGCGAATCCTGCCTCCTGAGCTTGGGTGGTGGAATAGAGGGTAGAGGTATCAGAAATGATGCGAACCATAACGTTGCGCTCCTTAAATAAGTTTTCGAATAACCGATGATGGGATATTTTGTATTATTTTATCAAAAAAGATCGAATGTGTCAACGAGAGATTGCAAATTTCCCCATTTCCCTTAGAATAAAACCTTGTAAATCGTAATTTGTCGCGCTGTATCGAACAATGCATGTCATTGCGAGGAGGGCGAAGCCCGACGTGGCAATCCCCTGCAAGTTTCCGGGATGTATTGTTTCAGGTTTCTGCGCGGACCTTTGAATGGGATTGCCACGCCAGTGTGAGCACTGGCTCGCAATGACACCTATCTTTCGATAAATGCCCATTTGGTTTCTTTGCTGACAAAAACGGCACCCGAAAACGGGTGCCGTTGGTGTTTAATTCTTATGATTCTCCGTAACCGCGCCTGTGCGGTAGGCCTCCAGCAGAAGCAGCAGGTCATCCACACGGGTCTGCAGCTCCGTGCCTTCATCGGTCATGGAGACCCGCATGCGGTTTTCCATCTTCTCGAAAATCAGGCTTTCGCTTTCAATGTCGTCATTTTTGTGGACCGCGTTCCACTTGCCGGCAAAGGGCTGGTGGGACACGATGCGGTAATGGCGGGAATTGTAGATCAGGGTATAGCCCGCAATACCGGAGGTGGACTGGTAGGCCTTACTGAAGCCGCCGTCAATGACCAGCAGCTTGCCGCCGCCCTTGATGGGGCTTTCGCCCTTCTTGGCCTTGACAGGAACATGGCCGTTGATGATGTGGCAGTGCTGTCCCTCCAGCCCAAATTCCTTCAGCAGCATATCGCAGACTGCCGGATCCTGATAGTAGGTATAGTAAGCGTTCTTGGGCTCGGTCCAAGTATCCTTGTCGGCAATGAAGCGGCGCTCGAAGGTGGTCATCCGGTCCCGGCCAAAGATGGGGCTGTTCCGGCCTGCCCACAGCCACCACAGGAAATCCATTCCAAACTGCCGCTCGGCGCTGCCCCGTTTGTCGTAGTAGGCCTTTCTGGCGGTCTTCTCGGCATAGTCCAAAAACCGCTTGCCGCTGCGCTCCTTGCCGCCGATGGTAAAGGTCATGAGGCTGCCGTCGGCATTCATGGGAATGCAGCCGTGGAACAGCAGATTCTGGTTGATGGTCTTATACAGGCCGCCCTTGGAGTACAGGAAACGGGTATGCTTCTGGAGCTTCTCGCTGTGGCGGAAGGATTCCGTCAGCTGGGTGATGACGTGGAGCTCCTCCTCCGTCAGCTCGTAGGGGTTGGCCGGATCCACGGTGGGGAAATCGATATCCAGCATGGGATAGACCTTGTCCCCAATGGTGATGGTCTTATCCTCGTAGTTGATCTTATCCAGCAGCAGCCGGTCAGACATGCCAAATTCCGGGCGGCGCAGGATCTTCTGGCCTTCCAGCTTAAACAGAATGATAGTGATGGCCTTGTACATCCGGGCGGACAGGAGCTTATCCTTCTCGGTATACTGGTCCGCATCGGTGCCGGTGAGCTTGACCTTAAACTGCTCGGTGTCGCAGTCCTTATAGACCTCGTTGGCGAAGATGGACAGGGGCCGCAGGGAAATGCCGTAGCCGGTCTCAATAACATCCAGATTGTTATAGCGGATGGAATTAGACAAAACGGTAGCCACCAGCGTCCGGGAGCCGGAGGCGGCGCCCATCCACAGAACATCGTGGTTGCCCCACTGGATATCTACGCTGTGGGCCTTCATCAGGCTGTCCATGACGATGTCCGCCCGGGGACCCCGGTCGAAAATATCGCCGACGATGTGCAGGTGGTCCACCACCAGCGCCTTGATGACATCGGCAATGGCTTCGATCACGTCGGCAGCCTGTCCGATCTGGATGATGGTGTTGATAATATTCTCATACTGGTCCCGGCGGGAGCCGCCCTCCTCTGCCAGATGGATCAACTCATCCATGATCTGCTCATAATCGGGATTCATATAGGAGCGGACCTTGGAGCGGGTATGCTTGGTGGAAACATAGCGGCACAGGTCCACCAGACGGTGGATGGTCAGGCGGTACCATTCCTCCATGTCTTCGGTCTCATCTGCCACCAGCGTGATCTTGGACTTGGGGTAGTAGATCAGAGTCGCCAGATCATTGCGGTCCCGCTGGGTCATGGCATTGCCGAAGAGCTCCTCCAGCTTTTCCTTCACTTCGCCGGAGCCGGAGTTGAGGATGTGCAGGAAGGCCTCATGCTCACCATGGATATCGGACATAAAATGCTCGGTGCCCTTGGGCAGGTTCAAAATGGCCTGCAGCCGGATGATCTCCGTGCCGGCAGCCTGAACTGTGGGATACTGCTTGCTCAGCAGCCGCAGATAGTGGAGCTGCTCCGGAGTAAAAACACGCTTGCTGCTCATAAATAGATCCATCCTTTCGGTTCGATTGTGGTTATTATACCGGATTTCTGCCGTTACCACAAGGGGCGATTTGTGAAATTGCGGTAAATTTTCCGAAACCGCCCAACGCCTTGCAATTTTTTCCGAGGGATGATAGAATGAGGCCAGATCTTCTAATGTCATCCTGAGCGAAGGGCGCAGCCCGTAGTCGAAGGATCTACGCACTATCGCCGTGCGTACAGGTTTACCAGTGCGCAGATCCTTCGACTCGCTTCGCTCGCTCAGGATGACATGCGTCTAAACTCTATACACAACACATACGAGGACCCAACATGAAATATCTCACCCAATTTGTCATTATTATGGGCTTTACCCTGTTGGGCGAAGCCCTGCAGCGGCTGATCCCGCTGCCGATCCCTGCCTCTGTCTATGGACTTCTGCTTCTGTTTGCTGCCCTGTGCCTGAAGATCGTGAAGCTGGAGCAGGTGAAGGAAACGGCAGGCTTTCTGACCTCCATCCTTCCCATCCTCTTTGTATCCCCCGCTGTGGGCATCGTGGAGGACTGGGCCCTGATCCGGGAGGATCTGCTGGCCATCCTGCTTCTGCTGGTGGCCTCCACAGTGCTGACCTTCGGCATTGCCGGGCGGATCACACAGGCATTTTTGAAGAAGGGCGGTGCAAGCCATGACTGAGCTGCTTTCCATCGGCATCCTTCCCGTGGTGCTGACCCTCTTTGCCTACCAGATGGGCGTGCTGTGCCAAAAGAAATTCAAGCTGCCCATTTTCAACCCCATCCTCATCGGCATGATTATCGTCATCGTGACCCTGAAGGTCACCGGCCTTGGCACCGGGGAATATCAGCAGGGCGTGAAGCTCATGTCTTGGCTCATGACCCCCGCCACGGTGTGCCTTGCCATTCCCATGTACGAGCAGTTTCAGGCTCTGAAGCAGAATCTGAAAGCCATTGTGGTGGGCGTGGCTGCCGGTGCCGTCAGCTGCCTGACGGTACTGCTTGTGACCTGCCTTGTGCTGCATTTTGACCGAAACCTCACCATTTCCCTGCTGCCCAAGGGCATCACCGCCGCCATCGGCGTGTCCCTGACGGAGCTGTTTGGCGGCACGCCCTCCATTACCACACTGGGCATCTCCGTCACCGGCATCGGCGGCAACATGTTCGGCGTGGCCTTCTGTAAACTCTTTAAGATCACCGATCCCATCGCCCAAGGCGTAGCCTTCGGCACCGGCTCCCATGTCATCGGCACTGCCAAGGCCAACGAGCTGAGCCCCCTCACCGGCGCAGTCAGCAGCCTGTCCCTGGTGGTAGCCGGATTGCTGACGGCCCTGCTGTTCCCCCTTCTGGCAGGGATGGTATAAAAATCACTGTAGGGCGGGGATATATCCCCGCCGGGCAGTTACCTACTCCTGAGCGTTTATTTTTCACCCACAATCTTCGATGGTGCCCGGTGGGCATATATGCCCACCCTACATTTTTCTGCAAAAAAACCGCCCGGTGCATTTTCTGAAGTGACCCCAAAAAGTTAGACAAATATTTCTAACTCAAATTGTTCAAGCAACCAAAAGGGCTTGTTGTCTGTGCA
>JAFSCK010000008.1 GCA_017436785.1 Oscillospiraceae bacterium
ACATAGCTGATCCATCATTTCTTTGGCAATGACCAGACCTTCCTCATAACGATAGTCACGCATCAAGACCTGTCCGCTGGACAGGCTTTTTCCTTTGGAGCGGTAAGCCTTGATATCCGCTATGGTAGTAGGCTCTCGGCCCCAGGCGTGGTCGATCAGCAGCTCTGCGTCGATGCCAAACCAGTCGTATAGATAGTCCTCTTTCATCATGGCAATATCCCGCATGGTAGTGATGCCGTGATTTCTGAGCCGGGTAGCTTTTCCATCGGCTATCTGCCAGAAGTCCGTAATGGGCTTGTGATCCCAGAGCTTTTCCCGATAGGTTTCTTCATCCAGCTCGGCAATAAAGTCCGCTGCGTGTTTTGCGTGGATATCCAGGGCAATCTTAGCAAGATACAGATTGGTGCCAATACCGCAGGTGGACACCGTGCCGACGGTATTGCGAACATCATCGATGATGGTTTTGGCAAGTTCACGGGCGGTCATGTTGTAGAGCTTCAGATATGGTGTCACATCCAGAAAAGACTCGTCGATGCTGTATGTGTGAATGTCCTCCGGAGCAATGTACTTCAGAAAGACACCGTGTATTGCAGCGGCACAGTCGATATAAAGCTGCATCCGAGGAACGGCGGTGATGTACTTCAGATGTTTCGGAATCTCCTTTACCCGGCAGCGGTTGGATACGCCTTTGGCTTTCAAGGAGGAGGAAACCGCAAGGCAGATGGTATTCTCACTGCGTTCCGGATCGGCTACCACCAGATCGGTGGTCATGGGGTCCAGTCCACGGTCAACACATTCCACAGTGGCATAGAAACTTTTCTGATCTATGCACAGATATTTCCTGGTTTCCATGTTCACCCTCCTGTAAAATGTTGTTTGACAATATAGAACTTTTGTTCTATTATAAAAAGCGAACAAGAGAAAGTCAAGCAACAATTCCTGGCAGCAGCCAATCGTACCCAATAAAACGGACTGTTTGAGTTAGCATTGGGCGAACGACGGTGTGGAACAGAAGATCAGGAAAAGTCAAGTCTTTTATTTATACTTTTTTCATGGTACAATTCTGCCCAGTGCGTGAAAAGGAGACGAGAGAAAATGAATACTTCCAGTAATGCAACTGTAATGAGCAACCGGGAATTTTACCGGCAGCGGGAATACGCAGCATTGCACCGGATTCCCGGTGTGTATGAACTGGCCCATTCCAATGCGGATAACCGTTCTGCCTTGGAGAAGAAATATCCGGATGCAGTCTTTGCCCTGTTCATTGTTTCCAACCTCTTTTTCCATGACAGAGAGCTGACCAATATCCACATGAGTGCTTACACCGATATTTTGAACGGAGAGCGAATCGCGGATATTCGCTTCCGCTATGAGAAGGCCATGAAGCAATATACGGAACGCCATTTGTGGGATGATTAACCTTTGAATACTTGAAGCCGGTTCTGTGCGTAGCAGAACCGGCTTATTTCATGCCTTATTCAAAATCCGGAACCAAATCCAGGGATTCGTATTCCATGTCGGTCATGGCGTTCAGCTTGGCGATGGCACTGTCTGTGGCATCCATCAGCTCCTGCTGATCGGTGTCCAGATAAGTACGCATATCATTGAGTGCCTGGATCAGCCCCAGTCGGGTTCCGGTGTTGTAGATAGCCATGAGCTGCTGTTCGTAGTGGGTCATGGGTTGAATCATATTCAAATCTCCTTTTCCTTCGTCTTTTTGGGTTTGGATTTCTTCTGGGAGGGCGGCTGGCTGTTTTTCAGCTTTTCCATGACGGAAGGTTTCTTCTCAATGGAATCCTCCTTGCCGGGGGCTTTGCCGTTGTTGATGATGCCATCGATCATGCCGTAATCGTCCTCCATGGACATTTCTGCATTTTTCAGATGGTTCACCGCAGGCGGTTCCCGTTTCGCCACCAGCGCCCGGTCATAAGATACCGCAAACCGCCGCTGTATTGCAACGATGTCAGGCTGCTCCCGGACTTCATTCCAGTCCTGGGTGGTGACACCGAACATACCGACGTGCATGGCCAGATCTTCGCTGTCAAAAGCCATTTCTTCCGTGTTGTCAGCCTTCAGCATATACACAGGCACATCCCGCTCCATCAGTTCCAAGGCGAAGTCCGTGGAAATGGGCAGCATATCCGGTACGGTATAGCCGAAGGAAACCAAGTCCTTCTGGGTGACATAAGGATCGGGCTGGGGCACAGCGATCTCCTGTTCCGGTGCAGCATCCTGTTGAGCGAAGTGGTCTGCAAGGCGGTCATGCAGTTCTTCCTGGCTGGGTTTGTACTGGGCTTCCCGGAGGGATTCTGCCAGCTCCAACGGTGCATAGGAAACTTTGTATCCGCCCAGACCGTAATTATCACAGATGGTCAGACAGATGGAATAGATGTGCTGCTCCGGGGTGTCGATTTGCCCACCATCCAGCAGCCTGGATGTGTCCTTGTCATAAAGGGTGTAGTCAAAGCCTTCCTCTGTCCGCTGGATATGCAGATAGGTCTTATCTTCGATGATGTACATTTTCTCAGAATCATCCAGTGCCTTGGCCTGCTGCTCTGTCATAGTGCCAGCTTTCAGCTTCTCCTGGATCTCCAGACACTTATTGTAGGTTCCAAGATAAACGATCTCAGCGGGGATCATCCGGGTGTCAGTGGAAGGAAGAAACTTCTGAACATAGGTAGATTCGCCATTGCCCATATTCTTGAAATTGGAGATCAGTCTGTAATCCGGTTTCTTGGAAGGTTCCGGGACAGCTTCTTTCTGGGGGATACCATCCCGGTTCATTTTTGCCAGACGGTCAGACAGGTCATCAAACCGGGCATCCTGTCCGCTGATGACTACCACATCCAGCATGGCATCGGAGAGCGGTCGCAGATCGTGGTTTCGCAGATGCTCCTCGACCCAGTTGGTGATGCTGCCCACATCCGTAAAGGGAACCTCCGGGAGTTTTCTGCCTTTGGAGCCAGCTACAAGGTACTCTGCCAGTTCCTTGGCAAAAAACGTAACCTCGTCAACTTCCGGAATGACTTCCGGTGCAGCGTTCTCTGATGACTGCTCCGTAGGTTCTATGGAGATACCCCGTTCCTTGCAGATCTCCTGGAAGTGCTGTTCAATGGTGGTTATCAGTTCGGATGCGGTCTTGTTGATGATGGTCAGACTGGTTTTCAGTTCTTCCAGTTCCTTGCCCTGGGACCAGGAAGCGATGTAGCCGAAGCTGTTATCTCCGGTTTCGATACCGAAGTATTGGCAGACCGCATAGGAGATGCTTTCCGCTTCCACTTCTTCGGTATTCTGTTCCCGTTCTGTCTGCTTAACTGCTTTGCCGGGATTGTGCAGCTTGGCGTGGGCGATTTCATGGACGCAGGCAGAGATGGTCTGAACCTCGCTCATGCCCTCCTGTATGGCGATCCGCTGGGTTTCCAGATTCAGATAGCCGTCCATATCCTCGGGAATAGGCTTGATCTCCATAGGCACCGAGGAGGTTCGCTTCAGTGCTTCCAGAAACACTTCATACTGGGCAACATCCCCGGTCAGATTCATGGAGAGCTGAGGGAGCGGTTTCCCGTCTGTCTGGGAAACATCGTAGACCTTGACCATCTTGAAATAGGGGATCTTAATGGTCTTTTCTTCCATGACAGGTTTGCCATCTTTGCCCAGGATGGGAAGCTGGGTATCCGGGTCCAGTTTTTCCATTTGGACGGTTTTGTTGAAGGACGCCGGAGCAATGATCTCGATACCGTGGCTTCTTTCGGAATCCAGGACTTTTCTCTGAAACTGGGTTTCCCACTTTTTCCTGCCTGCAACTAGGGTGGCATCGGGCATCTGTGAGTGGATCAGCATGACATTGTTGAGGGAATACCTGTGGAACTTGCTCATGGTGGAGAGATAGTTCCGGTAACGGTCACTTTGAAATAGTTCCTGGATTCCGATTTCGATGCCAGCGGTGATTTCTTTGAGGCGTTCTTTGTTGGACTGTTTTTCAGCCACGAAAAGGCTCCTTTCGACGAAATTTAGATAAAAAAGAACGCTCCCACGCAGGTGAAGAGGTACCCGCGCAGGAGCGTTTTGCTTGAGAACAGCAATTCGCTCCTTTGACAGTGAAAATGGAACCAACACATAGTTCCATCTCGATATCAATGTGTGTTTCATTATTTTGACATATATTTTACATGAATTTGCTTGTAATCTATGATGTGTAGGTGTATTTTTAGAGTGAAGTTTGCAAGCTTTATTTATATGAAGGAGTTGATTATAATGAGAAAATTTCAAAAAATTACTGCGCTCATTTTAGCGCTTCTCTGTTTGCAGGTTCCTGCAGCTTCTGCAACCACTGTTGATGTTCAAGAAGTCGATTCCATGGAATTGTATGTTGAGTACATGGAGTTCTACAACAACCAGCAGTATTATAAGGATTTGGCCAAAAACGAGGGATACACTATCATTATCAATGTTGGTGAAGAATATGCTGACTTGGAAAATGAAAGGATTGCTAGTGAAGCGATTCAGATTGATGAACTTGTTTCTGGCAAACAGGCTCGTGATGGCTCTATTCCTACAAGAGAGTGGAATGTTTTGAACCAGGGAACAAAAGGTTTTAGTGGCACAGCAACAAATTCTACATGCTATACCGAATACAAATACTATGGCTGGACAGCATATGAAGTAAGTATTTACAATAGCAGCTCTCGCAATACGCTGTACTATAGATTTTATAATACCGGGGATAACGCAACCTACTCTCTTTCTACAGGCACATCTGTCATCAAATATGTCCCGTTAAATCCTGAAACCAGATTCTATCTGGGTTTTGATGCACCTGGTCAAGTAACAGGATATGTGGCGCGAGATATCTGAGTAGATGATTATTTAAACGCGAATCACCAGTGATAGGTGCCACCATTGTGTGGCGCCTATTTATACTATTTTCAATAAAATGGAGGAAATGAATGAAGAAATCTGGCTTAACTGCCAATCAGATAAAAGTTATTGCGCTTTGCGCTATGACTCTCGATCACCTTGCTTCATATGGTTCGGCGATTCCTGTGCTCAGTATGTATTCTCATTTTCTACGAATTATAGGTCGAATTGCTGCGCCCCTATTCTTATTTGCCTTAACAGAGAGTATTCATTATACACATAATAGAACTGTTTTTGTTTTTCGCCTATATTTCGGAGCAGTCGGTGTCGGGCTATTTACTGCCATAACAAACTACTTCTTTGGGTCAAGTATTGGACGTTTTTCGGGCAATAATATTCTGTTCACATATTTTTATACCGCTCTTTATGTTCTCCTCATTGAGCTACTTAAACAATCGGTAGAAAACAAAAATGTGAAGAATTCGATAATATGTGTTCTTGCCATAGCATCTACAATCATGCCCAATTACATTTCTAATTATCTTTTCCAAGAAGTTGTTTCAACAGATTGGGCATGGGATCTTGTGAATAGCTTTGTAGTTGGCCCCCTACAAGTTGAATATTCTATCCTGTTTATCATAATGGGTGTGCTTATGTATTTTGCCCCGAACAAATACTATAAAGTAATAATTCTGGCAATATTCAGTTTAGGTTGTTATTATGGCGATAGATTTCAAACAATTCTTCTAATGTTTTCACCAGATCCATACTATGCAGATCCGCAGTGCTGGATGATATTAGCCGCACCTATCATACTAGCATACAACGGAGAAAAAGGGAAAGTACATAAATGGTTCTTCTATTTTTATTATCCAACTCATCGATACTTGATTGCGGTTGTTGAATTTATCTACTTAACAGTTCAATCAATGTAACTTCAATGAAGAGAAATATAAGCCTTGGTAGATTAAACCGTCTACCAAGGCTTTTTATGACATATCTTGGATGTAACGCACTAGAACCTGTTTTTCGGGATTCTGGACCAAAGATACCAGGGTGCAAAAACAAGGGCCAAAAAGTCATTGCGCCGCAACGCACTTTTAGGCTAAACCGTTACACCCGACCTCTGTGACGGCGTACCCGTTCACGGGTCTTTTTCCGCTGCTGGGAAAGGCCGCACTTGGGGCAGTAGATGGCCCGGTTCCCAGTGGGGATGAAGTATCGGCGGCAGAGAACACACTGTCGATACTGGCTGGAAACACCCAGCACCTTTTCCTGAAGATCCGGTGCAAGGGGCAGAACCGCATCCCGGAACCATGTACATTGCAGGGAGTAGCTGTTCCACTGGGCGCAGCTTGGGTCAATTCCGTCATCCAGAGTACAGCAGTTTCCATTCTGGAAATTGCAGCAGTGCTTTCGGATCAGGCTTCGCATCTGTCTGAGCTGAAGATCATTGAACCGGGGCAGCTTACCCATTGCCGAACTCCAGCTTGAAATCTACCTTGTCGCCCTTATCCACCATGATAGCGGTGGCATCGTAGGTTTTGCCTGTCTTTTCGGAGTAGCAGCCCTTCATGGGAACCTGTCCGAATTGCAGCAGGGCGGCAGCGGTGGCTTTGTCCAGCTTTTTCTTCTTTACTTCAAAGAATCGGCTGTTTTTCCATAGGACGAAGCGACAGTTGGGATTCTGGCAGAAGAAGCCACGCTTGCGTTCTTCCACATTGGTGCCGCACCGGGGGCATTTGCCAACGACATCTTCTTTTTCCGGGAACAGAACTTCGGAACCGGGATAGGGCTTGTATTCTTCCACCATTTCCGTGAGCATTTCTGTGATTCCCTGCATGAAATCAGTATCAGAAAGGGTTCCGGATTCCACCAGCTTCAAACGGTGTTCCCATTCCGCAGTCAGCAGCGGGGACTGAAGCTGCTCCGGTAGGACGGTTATCAGGGCAATACCCAACTCCGTAGGGCGAAGATAGGATACCTTCTTGGACTTGGTTCGGATCACAAACTGGTCGGAGATCAGCTTTTCCAGAATACCGGATCGGGTAGCCGGGGTGCCGATGCCCTTGCGCTCTGCATCTTCGGGCATATCCTGGATGCCTGCGTTTTCCATTGCAGCCAGCAATGTGTCCTCCGTGTAGTATTTGGGCGGCGTGCTTTTGCCGCCTTTCAAGGAAACACGGTTTACAGGAATGATCTGCCCTTCGGTAACGGCAGGCAAAACATTGGATTGGCTCTCCCGGAAGGAAAAGACCGTCCATCCACGTTTCAGTATTTCCTTACCTCTGGCCCGGAAAGTATGACCGGCACACTCTGCGGTCACAACAGTTTCCGCAAAGAGGTATTCCGGGCAGATGCCCCGCAGAAACCCCTGAGCTACCAGTGTCAGGATCGTTTGCTCTCCGGTAGGAAGTGCGGACACATCCACATTCTTTGCAGAAAGCGAAGGGATAACTGCATGGTGGTCGCTGACCTTTTGGCTGTTGCAAACTTGCTTGGGAAGAATCTTCTTGGGGAGTTCACAGCCAAGGATAGCGGCGGCAGCGGCAGCATAATCCGGGACGGCACTTTCCATATCATTGGTCAGATAACGGCTGTCCGTACGGGGATAGGTACACAGCTTCTTTTCGTAGAGGGATTGCAGATAATCCAGAGTCTGCTGGGCAGTAAAGCCGCAGAGCCTGTTGGCTTCCCGCTGCAAGGTGGTCAGATCATAGAGTGCCGGGGCTTTTTCCGTGTGTTCCTTGCGTTCTACGCTGAGAACGGTAATGGAGGAAACCGCACAAGCTCTGGTCAGCTCCTGGGCAGCTTCCATATCCGTCAGCTTCTCAGAGGACAGCGGGAAACCGCAGTCCAGCACCAGATGGTAGAAAGGTTCCGGGACAAAGGCGGAGATTTCCCGTTCCCGCTGAACCAGCAGAGAAAGGGTCGGGGACATGACTCTGCCAATGTTCAGAGTGCGGTTATAGGTCAGAGAAAAGAACCGGGTGGCGTTGATACCCACCAGCCAGTCCGCTTTCATGCGGCACAGAGCGCTTTTGTGCAGACCATCGTATTCGCTGCCCGGTTGCAGATTCGCAAATCCTTCCCGGATGGCATCATCCTCCATGGAGGAGATCCACAGCCGCTTCATGGGCTTGCTGCATCCAGCCAGATAATACACGGTGCGGAAGATCAGCTCTCCTTCACGACCAGCGTCGCAGGCGTTGATAACTTCTGCCACATTGCCCTGGCGCATCAGGGTGTGGAGAACATCGAACTGCTCCTTCTTGTCCTCCTGGATACGGAATCGGAAGCTGCGGGGCAGAATAGGAAGATCTTTCATATTCCACTTGGCGTAACCCGAATCATAGTAGGAGGCATCTGCCAGCTTTGCCAGATGCCCATAACACCAGGAAATGAGATAGCCGTTGCCTTCCAGATAACCCCTTCGCTGCTTACAGCCGGGAGCAATGACTGCGGCAATGGCTTTTGCCACAGAAGGCTTTTCTGCCACGATCAGTTTATGTTCCATTACACGCCCTCCTGGTCAGATGCAGGATCGTACTGCTCGAACTCGGCGTACTCACCGTCGTCATCTTCGTCACCGAAGTCGTACTCATCCAGATCGGAGCTGCCCTTGGTCTGGGGCTTGTTCTTGCCCTTGACCTTGAGGAAGTAATAGGCACCGCCGCCAGCCAGAGCCGCAATGAGGATCACCACAAGAAGAATAGGCCCGGTGCCCACGCTGGGTTCCGGTTCCTCCACAGGTTCCGTGGGAGGCTCGGTTTCCGGTTCGGTAGGCTCCACGCCCATACACTCCACCATGTTCACGGCGCAGATTTCACACTGGGTATTGATAAGACCAACGCTGCATTTATCAGCGCAGATACAGGCAGCGGGGGCAGAGTTATCTTCCAGCAGGGCCATGAGGTCGGCTTCGTCCACCTGATTTAAGAAATAGGTGTAATACTGTTCGCCGTCCTCGTCCACGGGCTTATCGTAGTCGATGACGATGTAGAAGGTATTGCCGTTCCGGGTTTCCACGGTGATGTACTGTTTGTTGGTGGCAGCATCGTACAGAAGATCACGGGTGGCAACGATGCTGTCCTCGGTAAAGGGCATCCCGTCCACAGCAATGGTGGGGGCAGGGGGTTCCGTGCCTTCCGTAGCTTCCGTGCTGGAGGAAGGTCGGGAGGACTGGCTGGAAGTGGTCGTGTCCTTGGGCCGGGTTTCCTCCGGAGTCTGCACGATCACATCGTAATCCTTCTGATCCGGGTCATCTCCCATGGCATAGGCAGGGAGGGTAAGGGTAGACAGACACAGAACCAGAGCAAGCAGACAGGACAGGAACCGCATCTTAGGTTTCATGCCCGGACTCCTTTACAGCCGGGGCAGCGACTGCGGCTCCCTTCATTTTCTGGAACAGTTCCGCAAACTGCTCCATGGTCATGCCCTGTTCCCGAACCATGCCAACGATGTCCAGGTTTTCCAGTTCCCGGATCTGCTTTTCCAGTTCCTTGTTCTTTGCCTGTAACGTAGCGATCTTGCCATTGTTCTTTTCCAGCTCCGTGCGGAGCTTGTTGATTTTGGGATTCATGTTTTTCACTCCTTTTATGGCAGTCTGCCATAGGTGTAGAAATGGGACTGCCAGTAACTTGAATTTAGATTGGTATAGGAAATGGGATCTCCGCAGTGGATCATCCGGTTGTTGCCAGCATAGATGCCCACATGGGAAACGCCGGGCGTGTCATAGGTGCCCTTAAAGAACACCAGATCTCCCGGCTTTACATTGGACGAAGATACGGGGGTGCAGATGTTGCACAGCCCCTGGGCACTGAGTCTGCCTACATTCCATCCGGAATGGTTGATGACCCAGCTAACGAAACCGGAACAGTCAAAAGAGGTTGAGGGATTGCTGCCGCCCCAGACATAAGGATAGCCCAGATATTTTTCCGCTTCTGTAATCATGGCGGCAAACTGGGCATCTTCCAGAGCTTCCGGAGGAATCTCGTACACGGGATAGCTGCCATCGTAGCGGTCAATGTACTCAGAATCCGGGAACAGGTCTGTCCGGTTGCCCAGAGTGGACATATACACCGCGTACATTCCCAGTTCTTCCTCCGTCATCACATAGACCGGTACATGGCTCAGGTCAAAGTTTTCCAGAGTGACGGTGCAGGTGTAGTGGGTATAGGGCACATCAGCTTCGTATTCATATTCCTCCATGATGGGATCGCCCCAGTAGTCATAGAGATATTCCCCTGTGATGGGGTCCTGGGCATGACGTTCTCCGATGAGGGTTTCTGTCCGGTAGCGGGTTTCCGTTTCCACTTCTTCGGTGAGGATATACTGCTTTTCAAACAGCATATCCAAGGTTCCCATGACTTCGGGCAATGTCCACTCACTGGGATGGAGGGCAGACAGAATGGAGGTCAGCACATAGGGGTCATGGCCGATTTCATCCAGATCATAGATGTAATCGTCATAGCTGTGGGTGGATTCATAGTTGTCCAGCTTGCTCTGCAGTGCGGCTTCCATGGCGCAGTAGGCAGCTTCCGCATCCTGGATGGCATCGTCGGTGGAAGCATAGGTGCTGCTGGCAATACCGGAAATGACACCCTCCATGACCACGGTGCAGGAGGATAGGCCGCTTAGGAAAAAGCCCAGCAGTATGAGAAGTCCCAGGATCACCAGAAAAGCCTTGCTGTGCTTCTTTACAAAGGTGGCAGTCTTTTTGCTGGTTTCCGTGGCCGTCTTTGCGGTTTTCTCCGTGATGCTGGCTGCGGTCTGGGTGGTGCCAGCGGAAGTGCCTGCTTTGGCGGCGGTATACTGGCGCTTGATGGCCTGCCGCTGCTGAAATTTGGAAAAGGGATTACTGGTGGGGTGATCCAGTTCCATCTTCTTTTGCAGGGCATCCAAGTTGGCTTTGTCCAGCTTCTGATCCGCCTTTGCCGCTTCTCGGTAGGGTTTCAGCTTATGGCTCCGGTAGCCAGCATGAAGAATTTGGGAGGTGCGTTCCGCTGACTGTTCCAGAGTGTGGGCAGCCTCCACACCAACATTGTCATCCTCGGATTCACGGACTTCTTTATGAAGCTGCCCCCGGACAGTTTCAACCGGGGCGGTCTGGACAGCGTGGGTCAGCTTGGAGGGCGGCTTTTTCCTGCTTTCCTCAAATTGCAGCTTGACTTTCAGCTTTCCGGATTTGGGATCGGGGACAACATCTGCTTTCAGCTTCTTCCGGGAGGGGATCTTCCCCTGGGCAGAATCCGCCTTGTCGGCAGCTTTGTCGGCCTTCTGAACTTTCTTTTGCAGTTCCGGATTTCCGCGTTCCTCGTCTGTGAATTTGAGCCGGGGCGGACGCTTATACAAACCATCCACCGCCCAGCAGATCGGAAAGCAGTTCCGCGCTTTCGGCGTAGATCAGGAACCGTTCTTCAGAGAGCTGGGGATAGAAGAAAAGCCCTGCCCAGATCGCCATGAGGACATCGGACAGGTACTCACCATCATCTTCGCTGTTCCGGGGGATAATCATAACGATATTCCCGGAATTGAACAGCTCCATCAGCCGGGTTACGCCAGCTTCGCCAATCTTGGTCAGATACTTATTCTGGGCAGAGACTTCGGAGCAAAAATCGATTGCGCTTACCAGCAGTTCCAGCAGAATGGAAAGTTCCGTCTGTATGGCCATCGTTTTTCCATAGCCCTGCTTGATTTGTTCAACGGTCATAATTAAGATGCCTCCTTTGTGACTTCAGTGGGTTTGGTTGTCATGACTTTATAAAGCTCAGTTTCCTTGGGGAAGTGGTCAATGAACGGCAGGATCGTGTTGCCGTAGAACAGCAGCCCTTCACCTTCACCGGAGTGGGTGACGTAGGATAATTGGTGGGGAGAGATGCCAAGGTGCTTTGCCAGAATCTGACGATCACCTGCAGCCTGGTTGAGCATATATATGAAATCGGAGTTTTCAAAAATATTCTCAATTTCCCGGCTGCTCAGAAGGTCTTTGACGTTCTGGGTGATGCCAGTGGGGATGCCGCCCCATTTTCGGAATCTTTTCCAGATTTCCACGGAATAGGCGGCGGTCTGTTCCTCCTTCAGCAGAAGGTGGAACTCGTCGATGTAGTAACGGGTTGCTTTGGGTTCCGTGCGGTCAGCAGCGACCAGGGCAATACCATCCTCTACTTCCTGTGCTGCGATAGCCTTGTACTGGAAACGGTTTTCTGTAACACGGTTCCAGACCTGATCCTGCACGATCAGCATACCGATTTTCTTCAACTGCTTACCCAGCTCCCGAATGTCAAAGCACACGATCCGGTTGTTGATGTCCACATTGGTCCGGTGGTTGAATACGGAAAGAGAACCGGAAACGTAGATTTCCAAGGCGGTGGCAATGTACTGTGCTTCCTTTTCTGCCTGTTTGCGGAGGGTATCGTACAGATCGCCAAGGATGGGCATATTCTCCGGTTTCGGGTCATTGAGATAATCCTGGTAGACCAGCCGCACACAACGGTCGATGATGGTTTTCTCCACAGGAGCAAGTCCATCCTTGCCGGCAACGATCAGTTCGCACAAGCTCAGGATAAAGTCGGACTTTAAGGACAGTGGGTTATCATCGTCGCTGTAATTGAGGTTGATATCCATGGGATTGATATGATCCGGGGACGTGGGGGAGATACGGATGACCTGTCCACCCAGCCGCTCCACCAGGGGAGCGTACTCACTTTCCGGATCGCAGATCAGGATATCGTCATTGGTAACAAGAAAAGCGTTGCTGATTTCTCTTTTCGCGGAGAAAGACTTGCCGCTGTTGTGGGCAACCATCCCGTTTGCCAGCACAAAGTTCATGTGCTGAGGAACCGCCATGTCATAGACAGGGACGGGTTCGATCAGCTTATGCCGGGTCACATGGACAACCATGTGATTGCCGCTGAGAAGCTGGCCGGGGCGAATGGTTTTCGCTTCCAGGAACTTGCCATGGCGATCCATGAGCTTATGTTCCGGGGTGCATTGGACCATGCTGCCATCCAGCAGTTCCAGTTCAAACAGTTCGTCCGCATACTTTTCCAGTCGAATATCCTTGGCTGCTGCGGTAATGATTTTCTTCTTACGGAAATCGTATGCCTTGACCAATGCCCGTTCGATACCGGAATCCACAAGCTCCGCAAAGGACACCGGAGTGCCGTCTGCGTAGAGAATCTGGGTATCGCCTGTAAAGCAGCCGGGAGTGCCGAGGATCAGCCCGTTGGGGTTTTTCAGCAGCTTCCGGTCAACCATGATGAGGTTGTTGGAAAGGGCGTTGATGCCGTAGTACAGGGCTTCCTTTCCTGTCTGGAACAGTTCCTGGGTGGTAAAGGGGATGAAGATGGCCACACAGGAAGAAGTCAGACCACGCTGGATGTCGATGTAGTTCTTGCCCAGAGGCAGGCTGCTCATTACGCCTTCTTCCTGCTGATAGTCCAGCCGCACCAGAGAACAGTTATGCTTCTGGGCAATGGACTTGATCTGGAAGATGTTGTTATTGAGCTGCCGGGGATTCTCCGAGGTATTCAGAACCAGGAAGGTCAGAAGGAACATTCGCTCATTTCTGCTCTGGAGGTCCTGCAGCAGCTTCTTTGCTTCCGCACCGTAGGTGGCAAGATCGGAGGGGATGATGTCCATGTCATATCCGGAACGAACAGCTTTTTTCTGTTCTTCGATCTTGGCCCGGTCCAGATCGGTGATCTTCCGCTTGATGGTCTTGATGGCACTGACCTGATCCACGGACTGAACATGGAGATTGACGATGACGCTGCTTTCCAGATTCAGAAACTCTGCCAGGATACGGTCATTGAGTTCCGGTGCCAGGATCTGCAGGAAGCTGACGGCACCGGAGAGCTTGCCCATGCGGAAGCCCTTGCCGTTTTTGTATTCAAAACTGCTGGGAGCGACGAAGTCCTTGGTGGACAGCCCGGAAGGGGCCAGCCAGTTCCAGTCGAACAGGAAAGGCTCCTGTTCGTCCATTCTCAGAATGTCATGGAGGACTTGCAGCCGCTCCTTGCCATTGAGAACGGCGGCTTTTACGCCCAGCCGTTTGAAGTTGTTGAGAATATCGATTTCCAGCCGTTCCAACCGCATCTTTGCCATACGGTAGGTCTGAGCTTCGATACCAAAGGTCAGATACTTGGTTTTGACCAGTCCGTTGTTGCCCCGCTCCAACTGCCGCTGAAGCATTTGGGCGTATTCTTCACGGATGCTGTCAAATTCATCTCCCTTGGGTGGGATGCTGATGCTCTGGGTGAATACCTCCTTGGAAACAGAGAGGTTGGCAAAGGTGAGCTGGAATTTGACAGACGCATCGAAGAAATTGAGGAAATCACACCATGCTTCAAAGATGGCGGTCTTATCTTCGTTCTGGGAAAGCTGGTAGTTGATGTCCTGGAACTGGATGGTCTTGGTGAAATAGGTGGCGGTGACAACGCAGATGCCGTCGGGCATCATGCGCTTATAGGGAATACTGTCCTGCGCCGATTTTTCTTTCTTATCCGTCCGGTTTGCTCTTGCGATGGCTGCTTCGATCTGCTTCCGTTCGGCGCGGGTCAGCCGCTTCTTGGCGGACAATGCGGTGAACCTCCTTATCTAGTTGATGCTGCCGCTGTAACACGGCGTAGAAATTGTTGGTCCGGTAAGGACGGTGCTTCGGACGGATGAAGCATACCTGGATCATATTCCGCAAAATGACCTCCAAAGGCTGTCCATTCTTTTCATACATGGCAAGAAGGAACGCCGGGATCATCACCAGGATCATGACCATGGTGGCAGTGCTGGTACCCAGCGGTTCCTTGAGGAAGATGAAAGCCGGTAGCCCCATGAGGGCACCGGCTCCGAAGCATACAAGCTGCCGTTTGGTAAGGTTAAACAGCACCTTGGTTTTGATTTTTGTTAAGTCCTTGGGGACGGTTACATAGGCCATAAATAGCCCTCCTTATTGATTTCTGCCATCTTAATGGGCATTGAAGATTGACTTTGCAAGGCTGCTTGTCTTGAACAGGCAGAAGCAAAGCAGAACTGTGTAGCCCATACAGGTCCAGATGGCGCTGCTGATGTCCGCAGCAACGGAAATGCTCTGAACCAGTACAGCGTAGATGGCAACGCATACAATGATGAGAAATGCCTGGAATCCCAGAGCGAACAGGGCACGAAGGTAGTTCTGGCCCATGCCGCCCCATTCCTTGCCCATCATGGTTGCCATCGGGATGGGTGCAAGGGAGGTCACAAGGTAGATCTCGATCATTCTGCCGTAGGTGATGATGAAGATGCAGATGGCGATTGCCCAGGTGCAGATGCCAGCGAACAGGGACTGAAACCACAGCCCCAGCAGCGGACCGATCTCCATAGCCATGAGGGTGGTTTCCAGATCGGTCATCACGGAGGAAATATCAATGCTGGTATCTCCGGAGATAATGCCCGATGCACTGCCTACCACACTTTGGGCGGCATCGAATACACCCATGACGATGTTCCAGGTGTTGGTGACGATTAGCACCGCAGCGGCGGACTTGAAGGCCCACTTGAAGAACATCCAGGTATCTACATCGTTCAGATTGTTTTTGTCGGTTATGAGCTGGATCAGCTCAAGGGTCATAACAAAGGCGAGGATTGCCCCCGCAATCGGGACGATCACGGAGTTGGACAGGTTTTGGATCATGCCGAAAATGCTGGCGTTCCATGCCTGGGGTGTCATGGCAACCTGTCCTGCGATTTCACGGACCTTCTGGTTGGTGGCATCGAATAGTCCGGTCAGGTTGCTGATGACGCCGCTGACAAGCATTTCCTTCAGCCATTCCGTGATTTTGTCCCACAGAAAATCCATAGGGTTTCCTCCTGTGGGTTAGATTATTCGGAACCGGGATTCAGAGAACGCTCGCAGAACACAAGATACCGCTGCTTTCCACCGGAAGCGTAGGGGTGGCAGGTCAGCAGCGTAATCATGTCCTTACCTTCGTGGATCAGAATATCGTCCACACTGGTAGGGTCAATGATGCGGACACAGCTGACGGTGTAGGTCATGGTTTCCCAGAGATTCGTGATGATGACTTCATCGCCCACTTCCAGATCGGTGATGTACCGGAAGTAAGAAGCTCCGCCCCAACCACGATGACCAGCAATGACGGCGTTGGTGTTTTTTCCGCCGATGGGGATGCTGGTCTGGGACAGCACCGCAGCACCGTCTGCCATGTTCTGATAGGATGCACCCAGGAAGATGGGCATTTCCAGTTCCAGCTTCGGAATGGAGATCACACCGAAGATCTCATCCTCAAGACCGTAATCTTTGAGGATGAAGCTGGGAACTTCATAAGCATAGCTGTTGGCAAGCCCAGTCTGACCCTGTTCATAGATGGATTCGTTGTAGGCGGTCATTTCCTCCCACAGCTCCAGATGCTGCCGGGGTTCGGTTTCCTCCGGTTCCGTAACGATGATGACCGGTTCATCCTTTTCCGGAACATCACCGATGATCTCCACCCGGCTCAGAAATTCTTCTGACTGCCGCTCCATGATGCCGTCTACGATGGCACCCTGGACATACGGATAAAGAGCCAGCGACAGACCGGCCACGAACAGCATCACCAGGAAGATGAACAGGAAGGTTTCAAATTTACCTCTCATGGCGGTTCCCTCCATAAGTGGCATACCGTCCGGCAGAACTGAATTTCCTGCGGATCTTGCAGATGGAAATGATTGTGACAGCCAAGCCCAGTGCGGTGAAGACACCGATGAACAGTCCTTGCAGATACTTCTGCTCCCAACTGGATTTGGGAGGTTCCTCCTGCAAGACTTCATCCACCAGCACTTCCGCTTCCTCATAGGGAATCCGGGTGCCCCGAACCAGCAGACGGTGGGTGTTTACACCGTAGGGGGTGCAGGTAACGAGGGTACAGTAATCTTCCCCGGAGGTAATACCCAGCAGGCTTGTATCATGGGGCAGCACCGTATTGATTTCCTCCACCTGATAGGCAAGGACTTCTCCCAGCACATTCAGATAGAACACATCGTTCACTTCCAACAGTTCAAGGTCGGTGAACATTTTCTGGGTTGCAAGGCCGCTGTGCCCTGTTAAAATGCAGTGGGTACCCTCGCCCCCAACCGGGAGGGAACTGCCCAGCAGATGCCCCACACCACGGTCAAGGGAATCATTTCCGGTACCGTGGTAGATGGGAAGATTCACGCTGATCTTGGGGATCTCCACATAGCCCATGATGCCGTCAGCGCCGATGTTGAGCTGACTGTCATAGTCCTCAGACGCAGCCAGAAGCGCTTCCTGGCTGTATGCTTCCTCCGTTGTGGAACCGGGGGTGATCGCTTTGTTGTAGGACACAGCCAGCTCACGGGCGTTCAGCAGTTCTGTGTTGTCGGCCTGCTCAATAACTTCTTCGTAAGCGGTATGGATTTCTGATGCGTACTTTTGGTTTACATAATTACTGATGACCGGATACAGCATCAGTCCCAGAGAAAGCAGGAACAGGATCGCTGCCAGCACCAAGGTTAGAATTTTGCGTTTCATTCACAACTCCCTATTCCGTGAAATGCCCCGGTAGAATCCACCGGGGCGGTTTTCAATTAGCGGCTGCCGTTCTTCTTTTTGGAAGTCAGGACAATGACGGTTGCGGCACCAGCCATAGCCACGATGCCCAGCACAGTGAAGATCATGGTGCCATGGTCACCGGTTTCGGGCAGGTCGAAGCCGCGGGTGTTCACAACGGTCAGCGGAGCTTCTGCATTGATGCTGCCGTTGTCCTCCAGCATATTGACTGCATTGCCGTCAACGGTTGCGGAAGCAGTCAGCAGATGGTGTTCCAGATGGACCTGGGGCATATTCTTCAAATCGCCGGTATCGTTGATGATGGTGGCGTATCTGGGGTCGTTCTGGATCAGACCCAGAACATCGGAATCGTAGATGTCACACAGATGGGCAGTTTCAGTCTGGGAAACGACGATCTCAATATCGTCCTTCAGCAGAGTGTAGCCGTTGTCGGTGCGGATCTCAGTCATAACATAGGTGTCATCTTCCAGACCCTTGATGATGACCTTGCCGGGGTTGCCGTTGGATTCCACGGGAACGAAGTAGGTGGCATCTTCGGGGAAGCTGACATGATCGGTGACGTAATAGACACCCTCTGCTTCATTCAGCTCTGCCTTGACGAAGTAACGGTCGGTGGTGTTCTGCAGCAGGAACTGGACATTGGAGAAGTCACCCTTGCCGTCGGAGAACAGCTTGGTCAGATCAATGCCGTAGGTGTAAACATGGGCATCATCCACCAGAGTATCGTAGTAGTTGTCGGAAGTACGCTTCCAGGTCAGAACAACCTTGTTATCGTTGCCATTGTCACCGAAGACCACGGAGTTGTCGCTGTCCATCTTGGCGGTATAGGTAATGCGAACAGTGCAGTCGGAGAAACCAGTGTTGACCATGGAGGAACCGGAATAGACAGCCTTGGAAGTGTTGATCTCGGACAGGCCGCGCTCGGTCATTTCAATGGTCATAACACCTTCGCCAGTGGCAGCGGTGTTGTAGGCAGCAGAGAAGAAGCCGTCAGCTTCCTTCCAGGTGGTGATGAGGTCGGTGCAGGCTGCATCCTTATAGAACTCCAGAACAACGTCGCCCTGGGTGTAGGTCAGACCCTTGGACAGAGTATCCACAAAGGTATAGCAGGACAGGTAGGTGGATTCGGAGGTGATGGAGGGCAGAGTGGAAATGATCTGGTAGTCGATAACATCGCCAGAGGAAGCGGTGCCGGTGTGGGCAAAGCCATCGGTGATGTCGGTGGTGGAGCCATTGTGCTTGCCGGTGTCATTTTCAGACTCGCGAAGCTCCTTAACGAGGCTGGGAATACCAGTGAGGTTCTTGGGGTACAGGGTAATGTCATAGAACCAGCTTTCACCGCCATCTTCGGCATTGGTGCCATCAACGGTGGTCATGGGAACAGATACCAGGAAGGGATTGGTGGTGGAAACGACCATTTCGGGAACCCGAGTTTCCACCACCAGGTACAGACCCAGTTCCAGATCGGTTGCTTCCGTGTGACCGTAGCTGTCAGTCAGGGGCATTGCGGTGCCGCCGTTTGCAGCAATGTAGTTCTCCATTGCGTTCTTCACAGTGGTGGAGTTGGCTTCCAGACCAGCAGCCAGAGCATCGATCAGCACATCGGACTGATAGAAATACTTGGTTTCATCAAGCTGGTCAGCATTGGTATAACGCTTGGCACCGTTTTCCAGACCCAGTGCCCGGAGGAAGTCAGCACCCTTAACCTTGTCGATGCCGTACAGCACTTCCACATGGTTGTCGGTACGGCCATCAGCTTCGGATTCAGAGAACTGGACAATATCCGCGATCCGCAGATAGGTAAACTCAACACCCTTGATGGCATAGCCGTAGCTGACTTCGCCGTTGCCCAGATCAGACTGGTTATCGTTGTCACCGGCACGGACAGCGCCGCCCAGAATGTTGTTGACTCCTTCTTCATCGTAGCGGCCAGTGGAAACATAGGAGCTGTCCCACACGCCGTCCTTCTCGGCGTTGGTCAGATCGTACTTGTAGATAGTCAGACTGCCCAGCGCATCTTCGTCGATGCGGACAGGCACAGTGGGATCGTCATAGTCCCGTGCGGAAACGCTGACAGGGAAGGACAGGATCAGCATGAGGGAAAGACACAGGGCGATTGCCTTTTTCAGATTTTTCATTTCAAAAGTTCCTTTCAAAAAAATAGTAAGATAGATTTAGTTGAATTTGTTGGGGAATGAAAAAAGCCAGGGACGGTCCCTGGCGTGATATAGAACATGGGTCATTTACTGCTCCTTCTTACGAAGATACAGCATGGATGCGATCAGTCCGAACAGACAAACAGACAGGCTGATGGAGGAAAGCAGCAGGGACTTGGAGCCGGTTTCGGGCAGAGAAAAGGTGCGGCTGTTGATGACCTTGACTTCCAGAGAGAAATCTTCCTCGGGCAGCTCACCCTCAAAGGCAGGCTTTCTCAGCTTGGTATAGCCACGGGGAGCCTGGGTTTCTGTCAGCCGATACTGTAAGCCGGGATGCAGATTATCCCATTCCAGCTTGCCGTCTGCTCCGGTGGTCAGCAGACCATCCACCACATTGGGATTGGAACAGCCGCCTTCCTTGAAGGTTTCGGAGTATTCAATGGGCCACCACAGAGAGCCATCTTCACTCCATTCCAGCAGGAAGGTTGCACCTGCCAGGGAGTTGCCCTTGATGTCCACCTTGTCCAAAGTGATCTTACCGGGATGCAGGGCATTGGTGAAGGTCACTTCTGCTGTTTGCCCCTGGGCAATGGTGACAGTCTGGGGATTCTCAGAAGTGCAGATATACAGGCTGTCCGCAGGGATCAGCTCCTCAATGGTATACTGACCCGGCAGCAGCTTGGTCAGGATCTCGCCGTTTTCAGCGGAGGTGAAGGGAGAACCTTCGATTTCCTCACCGTCTGCATCGGTGATCTTGAACTGCCAGCCAGCAACGCTGCCGTCACCTTCCACCGTTTTGATGATTTTCACCTTGCCGTACTGGACGTTGGTGAAGTAAACTGACGTATCCTCGTGGGGCTTGATCTCAAATTTCTGGACAGTTTCATCTACCATCCAGTATTCGTCCTCGAAGCGTCCGTACTCGTCACCTGTTTCCTTGGCCCAGTAAATGCCGGGGTCCATGTAATAACCCACGCGACCATCCTCGTTGGTAATCATGGTGCGGATCTCCTGGGTGCAGGCTTCATCAGCGTAGATGGTGATGTGCCAGCCCTCTACGGATTCTCCGGTGTTGGTGCTCTTATAGAACCAGCCCAGACCCTGTTCCCGGTTCAGCCATTCATCTACAACGGTTTCACCGACTTTTACGGTCACATCATGGAAGCCCAGTTCAAAGTTCCAGTAGGTATCTTCCGTTTGCAACTCGATAACCGTGTATCGGCCCAGGGGGAGATTTTCTGTGCAGGCGTAGCCGTTTTCGTCGGTGGTGTATTCACCGACTACATCGTAATTGCTGTCATGCACTCGGAATGTCCAGCCGTCCAGGTGGTTGCCTGTGTTGGTGGTTTTCCGGAACTCGATGCGTCCGTAATGGGTGTTGGTGAAGGTTACGGTGGCAGTCTGATTGACGGCAATGGTCACTTTCTTGACCTCGGTATCGAACTCCCAGTAAGGATCATCCGTGGGAATTTCCTTTGCATACAGAGTGCCGGGGTCCAGATCGGTGACGGTGATGGTGCCATCGGCTCCGGTGAGGAAGGGAGAACCGTCAATGGGCTGGGTGCAGTCGGCATCGTAGTACAGACCGATTTGCCATCCCGCCAGATTCTCTCCGGTGTTGGTTTCCTTGACCAGCTTCACGCCGCCAGTGTTCAGAACGTTATGGAAGCTGACGGTTGCCGTCTGACCAGCCGTAAGGGTAACTTTCTGGGGATTTTCACTGGAACAGGTGTACAGCGCATTGACGCTGCTGTCTGTGTGGCCCAGCTCTTTGACGTATACCGTGCCAGCGGAAAGGTCAGCAACAGAGATCTTACCATTGGCGTCCGTGGTATGAGGACCGGAGATCAGGTCAGTGCAAGCGGCATCGGAATAGATGCTGAACTGCCACCCGGACAGGTTCAGACCGTTCTCGGTGGTTTTGGTCAGTTCCAATCCACTGGGGTCCAGCTCGTTATAGAAGCTGACCGTGGAAGTCTGGCCTGCTGTAAGGGTGACTTTCTGAGGATTGGTGCTGGAACAGGAATACATGGCATCAATGGCGCTGTCCGTATGACCCAGCTCCTTGACATACACAGTACCGGCGGAGAGATCCGAAACGGAGATCTTACCGTTGGTATCGGTGGTGTGCGGCCCGGAAATCATGGTAGTGCAGGCAGAATTGGAGTAGATGCCGAACTGCCATCCTGCCAGATTCTTACCATCTTCCGTGGTCTTGGTCAGTTCCAGTCCGCTGGGGTCAAGCTCGTTGTAGAAGCTGACAGAGGAAGTCTGACCAGCGGTGAGTGTGACCTTCTGGGGATTGGTACTGGTGCAGGAATACATAGCATCAATGGTGCTGTCGCTGTGGCCCAGCTCCTTGACGTACACGGTGCCTGCGGCAAGGTTAGATACGGTGATGGCACCGGAAGAATTTGTGGTGTGAGGACCGGAAACCAGGCTGGTGCAGGCAGAATTGGAATAGATGCCAAACTGCCAGCCAGACAGATTATTACCATCCTCTGTGGTTTTCTGGATGCCCAGCGTAGCAGCAGAAGGTGCCTTTAACTTGAAATAGGCGTTCAGATTTCCGCTGGATGCACTGGCAAGAGAAATGGTTGTCTGATAAGAGGAACCAGACATATACCAAAGATTATAGGTAGAATTACTTGCGGAGGGGATATAGCGGGTAGCCTTGAACACCGTGGAGGAAGAAATGGTTCCCGTCTGATAGATGTACAAGGTATTGCCGCTTTTGTAAAACTCAGCGCCGTTGCCATCGGTGAAGGTGAAGTTGGACAGGACACCGTTGGAATCGTAGACACTGGTTTCATCCCCCGTCAGGGTGATGGTGGGAGCGGTGCTGCTGGAACTGCTGGTAAAACTGGGAATCTCCATTGCGCTCTGAACATAGGACACCAGAGTGTTGTAGTTGGGGGCGAAGTTGGAGATAGCCGCAGCACCGGCATTGTAGAAAATGTCGCCAGCGGTGCCGCTTTCGTTGGTGGAGTTCAGCGTAAAGGTTTCCGCATCCCGGAGGCCGCAGACGATTTCATAGATCAAAAACTGCGTCGCCACACGGAGGGGTACATTGGGGTTGGAATCCCGCTTGACGTTGAAAACACTGATGGAATCATCCCACATCTGATCGCTGTACAGCAGAATCAGACCAATGGCTTCCCGACGTGCTGCAGGCATGGCGTACCACACGCTGCCGCCGGTGGTACTGCTGCTGCCGTCCAGGGTAATGTCCCGGTCAACAGAGTTACCGGAGGTACTTGCGGCATAATCCCGCCAAGGCTCAATACAGTACAGCGGATCGTCTGCATAGGGGGTGTTGTTATACCGGGCAAAATGCCAGCCCAGATTTTTGATGTAGGCAGTCCGGGTAGTACCGGTGCCGTTAGGTTTGTATTTTACGGTAAGCTGACTGTTCAAGCGGCTGGTATAGTCGCCGTTGTCCGAGAAGTCAAACAGCAGAATACCAGACTGGGTGCTGGCAGCAGTCATAATGCCATAGTCATCCGTAGATGCTGCGGCCACACCGCTGGAAATTACGATGTCAGAGAAAACGTCATCGGGTTCCGTCTGCGGAACAGTTGCTTCTGTGGTGGGTGTTGTGGATTCTTCTGTGGGCGGGTTAGTTTCCCCGGAAGTTTCCGTTGGTGATGTTTCATCGGGGGGAGTTGTGGTTTCCGCAGTGGTCGCTTCCGTGGCTTCTGTTTCCAAGGTGCTTTCCGTTGCACCAATTTCAGCGGCAGATACGTTCGGGATCATGCCGAAGCACAGAACCAACACCAACAGAAACGAAACAAGTCCCCGTAAGCGTTTAGTCATAGAAAAATCCTCTCCTTTAGATTGTGAAAGGCACCTGCCAATTTGACAGGTGCCCTGGGGTTAAATTAGCCAAACAGACCGGACAGCAGGGGCACCAGAGTGATGCCGATGAGGGCCACACCGCCGCCAGCCATGAGCTGCTTCATACCCTGGGACTTTGCACCAGGGTTATCGTTGCCGTAGCCTTCCAGAAGATTGATCGCACCCCAGATGCCAAGACCTGCGCCCAGGGCAACCACCAGAGTCTGAAGAACGCCAACAGCTGCGTTGAAAAATGCCATATAAAATGTACCTCCATAAAATTTGAAATTTTTGAAGGGACATTTTACGATTTACTTCTCTGAACCTTTCTGAAGATTCTGCCTTCTCAGGCAGTTGTACCGGACACGGTTGTTTCATACACCTCGAAAGCATCGTCCGGCTTCAGCTTGAGGTGAGTGGATAGAAAACGATCTATGCTCAGTTCGTTTTTCTTGTTATAGTCGGATGTGTACTTGTAGTTGGGGTGCTTGGTGATGTCATACTTGTTCGACAGGAACGGTCTGACACCACGAAGCTGCAATATGCACTTGCCGCCGTCCATAACGGCCAGCTCGTCTTGGCTCATAAGGTCTTTGCCCAGCTTCTGATAGTTAAGGCTGTGGGAAACCTCCCGGCCCCGACTTTCTCCGGTGTTGAAGGTGTCAATGGTTTCTTTTCCAAGGGCAGTGGCCAATTCCTTCAGCGTGGTCGGTTCTTTGCCGCCCAGGAAGATGGAAGTGTCCATATTGCCGATGATGGTATCGGCATTGTCCTTGTAGATGGCTTTGAGCTGGGACTGGGCCTGCAAGACCAGACAGGCAGAGATTTCTCTGGAGCGGATCGTGGCGACCAGTTTTTCCAGCCGGGGGATTTGGCCGATATTGGCACATTCATCGATCAGACAGCGGACATGAACGGGGAGCCTGCCGCCGTACACATCGTCTGCCTTTTCGCACAAGAGATTGAAAAGCTGGGTGTAAATGAGCGAGATGAGGAAATTGAACGTATCGTCCGTATCGGACATGATAAGAAACAGGGCGGTTTTCTGGTCGCCCAGGGTGTCCAGTTCCAGCTCATCGTAAGCGGTCAGATCCCGCAGCTCCTGGATATCGAAGGGAGCCAGCCGTGCGCCGCAGGAAATCAGAATGGATTTCGCTGTTTTGCCAGCAGCCAGCTTGTACTTCTTGTACTGGCGGACTGCGAAGTGCTGGGGATTCTCCTTTTCCAGTTCTGCGAACATGAGATCCACCGGATTCTGAAATTCTTCATCATCTTCCCGGACTTCCATAGAGTTCAGCATCTCAATGAGGGTGGAGAAGCATTGCTCCTCCAGCGGAGCTTCGTAATGGATGTAGCCGATCAATGCCGTGTACAGCAGGGTTTCTGCTTTCACCCAGAAGTCGTCACCGGCTTTGCCTTCGCCCTTGGTGTTGGCGATCAGAGCTGTGACCAGCTTCAGAATATCCTTTTCGCTGTGGATGTAAGCGAAGGGATTGTAGTGCATGGATTTTTTGAAGTTGATGGTATTGAAGATTTTCAGCTTGTACTTGAACCGCAGGAGCATCTTTCCGCACTCGGTAACGATGCTGCCCTTGGGGTCAGTCACAACGAAGCTGACCGGGTATTTCTTGGAAGTGCATTGCATGAGGTTTGGTTTCAGCCAGAAGCGGGTCTTACCGGAGCCGCTTCCGCCGATAATCAGCACATTCTTGTTCCGTGCTGTTTTCGGGTCAGAAGGTCGATTGTTCATGGTCAGGCTTTCCGTCTGGGTCAGGATGATATTGTTTGCGAACACCGGGTCAACATAGGGTGCTATGTCAGCCTGGGTGCCCCAGCGGGCGGAGCCATATTCCATGTCCTTCCGGAACTTCTTTGCGTTCTTGCCCTTGATGTAGACCGCCAGACGGATAGCCAGAGCGATCAGAATACCAACACACAGGTCTATAGGGTGGAAGCTGGGCATGGACGATTCAAACGCCAGCACCAGCCCCTCCATGATGTGCAGGGCTTTCCCGGAGAAGTCAGATCCGGGAGCCAGCCGTGCAGCCTGTCCGACCTTGGTGGCAAACAGGGCAATGAACACATAAGGAATGTTGGGAAGGATCAGTTTCTTGTAATTGATGGGTTTCAGCGTTCCCGCTCCTTTCTTCTGGAACGATCCACCACGGCATTTTTGATAAGTGCCTTGAAGTGTTCCAGTTTGGCCAGAACGGAGGGACGCTCGCTCTTGGTGATGACCTTGGCGGTGTACTCCTTGAAAGCTGCGTTCATGGCATCGGTGTCCGGTGCCTTGAAGAAAATCAGATAGCGGTTTTCGCCTTTGACCTTGAAGGGGGCATAGTCGATTCCGTATTTCCGGGCGATCCGGTTGAAGGAACCGAGGGTTTTGCTGGAAACCTCAATGCTCTGCATACCCTTGTTCTGGGCTGCAAGCTGTTTCACCGTCATTTTACCCTGGGGGAGTTTCTGGGTATGACGGGCGGTTTTCATCTGCTCCAGGAGCTTTGCGAGGGCTTTTCTGAGTTCCTGTTCCGTCAGCTTACTGCAATTGACGATCAGAGTTACGACCTTCTGTTCCACTTCTTCCTGCATGGTATTTCAGCTCCTTTCCGAAGATTTGCAGGAAAGTGGGCAGGTAAGGCTAAGGTGGAACCACCAGACGGCGAAGAAGTGCTTTATTTACCACGCTTTCGTCCTTTTCCTTTCACTGACATAATACCCTCCAGGGTTGTTGTGGGAATGCGATGGGATTCTGCGTATGCGATGTCGCTTTTCACATACTCGTCATAGGTGTTGCCGCAAACGACCAGGATGCGGCAGCGGCCCAGAATATGCTGGCCCATATCCAGACCAAGCTGATGCTCACGGGGATTATCTTCATGGAGAAAGATGGACTGGTGAGCCTTGGGACAGATGGGGTAATACCCGGCTTCAAGCAGCGCTCTGGAATAGGTATCACACTTTTCGTCGAAATCCATGCCGCTACCCCATGCGGCAGTGATGTAAGCAAGAGGTAAAATCATAATCATAGCCTTTCTTCCGGTTATGTCCGGACATAAAAATTGACAGCTTTTACAAGCTGCCGTAATCATCTGCGTCTGCGTTGTATTGCATCGTGTAGTGGTGATCGATGGTGGAAACGCTGTTGAACAGCGCCGCCATGAGATATGCTTTGGTGTTATACACACGGGTCCGGTTTTCCGCGATGCCCTCCATGACCTTCTCAATGTGCAGGGCGTTGATCTTCCGGAAACGCTCCTGGACAAAGTAGGTGGGGTATTCGGCATCACGGCCTATCCGAATCGTGGGACTTCGGTTGAGTGCCACTTCCAGCATGATCTCTACCAATTCATCAAGCTGATCCCGTCGATACCGCTGGACCATGATCTCATACTCAATTTGCGCTCGGATCTCACCAGAGGTTATCCGTCTTTCTGTCCGTCCGCTGTTGCAAGTTTCTTCCGCAGAAGGAAAGAATGAATGAGTATTTGATAGATCAGTATTTAATTTTTCTTTACTTGATGTATTAGTATTTAATTGTGCGGGATTTTCCAGTTCAGGGCAAGCCTGTTTTGGAGAAGCCAGTTTTGGGGAATCCAGAACAGGAGAAACCAAAACAGGGTTATCCAAGACTGGATTTTCCCGTTTAGGTGTTTCCGATGCTGGGGAAATGGGTTCCTCGCTCTCCGGTTCCGCCTGTACGGGCTTTTCCGGTTTAGGCGGTTCTTCTTCCGGGGCAGGAATGACGGGCTTTTCCAGGATGGTGTACTCCACCTCCGCAAGCCTTCCCAACTCATCTCTCAGCCGCCTGCGCTGGACATATCCTGCCTTTTCCAGCTCTTTCACTGTGGCGCAGATGCTGTCAACACCGTCCTTACAGATCCGGGCAAGACCTTTGGTGGTATAGTCCCAGGTTTCCGGTAAGGACAGCATAAGGCTCAAAAGACCTTTTGCTTTCAACGATAGGGACGTATCCCGCAGGTGGAAATTTGCCATTACGGTATAATCCCTGGTTTTATCAATTCTGAACACTGCCATGTTCCATCCATTCCTTTCTGCAAGGGGACAGTCAGGCTGCTGTGCTGTCCTCCTGTGCAAACCGTTCTTCCAGTCGTAGAACGCTCCAATCTTTTTTGAATTGTCCCAATGGGCCGGGACCGAACTGCTTTCCGGCCCGGTCATCCAGTTCCATCAGCTTTGCCCACAATTCCGGGTGATGCTTGCGGAGTTTCCGCAGCTCTCCGATCCGCTGGAAGGGGCAGCACCAGCAGGATGCCCGGTTATAGATTTCATAAAGGCCACCAAAGTCATAGCCACGGTCATAGCATATTTGGAGTGCCTGGGCTTCTGTGATGCCCCACTCTACAAGGGGGTATCGTTCACCCTTACACCGACATGCTTCATCGTAAGCAATGCCTATGTAGTGGATGGCCCCAAGTTCGCCCTTCAGTCGCTTGACCTCTTTATCGATCAGCTTTGTTTTCAAAGCTCCGGTACACCACCGGACACGGATACCGGGCCAGCCATTGCCATACAGCGGTACGCCCAGCCTGAGCCGGTTTTCGATGCTGCTGGGCTTCACCTTGGGTTCGTCGAACATAAGATACTCAAAGCCTTTGGGATGCCGCAGGACGGTGATGTGGATGCCCCGCTGCTCATAGAGGTAAGCATCCAGCTTGGCGAGGTGGTCATACATTTCGGGAAACTCCATGCCGGTATCGGCGTACAGCACCATATCAATGGGCATATCCCGTTCGATCATCAGCAGGAGCATAGCGGTGGAATCTTTACCACCAGACAGGGAGACTGCATGAAAGTTATTCTGAGATGTTCCTGCCATGCAGGAATGACCTCGTTTTCACCTCTTTCTTACGATCAGGGTTCAAAGAACGGCTGTCCTTCTGCAATGCCGGGAGCGGCTTCAAACAGCCCGTCCACAAAGGCTTCAAAGTCGAAGGTATCTTCCTCGAAAGGCCACTCAGAGCCTTTGTGGACCCGGTAGGAAGTGCAGTAGCCTGCAGTCTTATTGACTACATGGAAACAGGAAGTAATGGCCAGGGTCAGATCCTCCCGCAGCCATACCTCCATGAAATGGATGGTTTCCATGCTGTCGTCACCTGCAATAAGGTCTGCTTCCCGGTACAGATTGATGGCGTTGCAGGGAAAAAGCTTATCACCCCAGTAAGGCTGGTGCCGCTCCGTTTCTCCATAAGCACGAAAAACATGGATGGGCATTGCTTCCCGGCACAGAGTCTGGTAGAGGGAGTAGAAATTGATTTCCCGCAGGGTGGACACGATTTCGGACTTGGGGATACCGTAATAACTGGCGATCTCCGTCAGAAAGCGGGTGATGTTATCCTTGAGTTTCTTGATGGTGTTCATATGGATTCCTCCTGATTATTTTCTGGCATTGCGCCGTTTGTGCTTTTTATCCGGGACGATATGCCCTTCGATGATGGATGCGTGGCGAAGAATTTTGATCTCCCGCTGCTTGTGGGCGGTTTGTGCCTGGGAATACTCATACTCGGTTAGGAACAGGCGCATACGCTGCCCCTTTTCTCCGTAGGGGGTATTCCGGGACAGAATATCGAAGATAATCATGTGATGGGTGGCATCCTTGAACCGCTCCACAGCGAGAAGATCGTGACCATGGATGATTTCAGAGTTAATTCCCATCAGCATCCTCCGTCGCCTTTTAATTTGAGAACAGCGGAGCCATATTTGGCAATGAGTATCCCGTGTAAAATGATCCGCAGATTCTGAGAATAGACGGCTCTGGAATAACCCAGATTCATAATGAGCTTTTCATCCTTATGCTCGTATAAACACTGGGCAGCGTAGAGTATGAAGGAATGCTCTCTGGTCATTTTTGCGGTATAGCATTGGGTGAAATCAATTCCAGTTGCCTGGAAACAGGGACGGGTGCGCTTACAGAGTTCTTCGCTTGTAGTACACAGAAATAAGACACTGAAGTATCTCCGCCCCTCACTGGGCTTGATGCCTTCTGGTGGGTCAAGCCGGGTAATAAGGCGATGAAACCGTGTAAGATGATTCAGGTCTTTCCAGAGCGTGCCCAGATATGTGCCTGCAAGCTCCTGGATCTTCCACCCGAAGGTCGGTGGCTGCGGCTGAATACTCATGAGGGCATCCCGGTATGTCACGGTTCCGTTGGCGATTTTCGATACCAGCCAAATGCAGCTTTCGGCGGTACAGCCTGCCTTTGGACAGTATTTTCGGCATCGCCTGCACACGGAAGCATCCGGTGACATGAGATGGTTTTGCTTATTCATGGAAAACTCCTTCCTTGGAAAATAAAAAACCGGGCAAGAAAACTTGTCCGGTTGATGCTGAGAATATTGAATTGCTTTTGTTTTTATATTTTGCGTTCAAATGGTAAAGATATAATTTACAAAAAAGCAGGCATTCTAAAAAATGCCTGCTTTTTTACCATATCAAATTTTAAAGTATATCGTCTACTGTTAGCATTTTTACAGGTTCATCAGTAAGCCAGTCAGGATTTGGATATGTTGGTTTTACATTGGGATTATCGAGAAAATACTTCATCCTTCCACGCTCTTCAATTCCACTGATAATATGTGCAAACGACAATAGATTGTATGCACCATCCTGACGAATCTGGTAAAGTTCACGCTCCCAGGCATTACGCTCCTTTTTTGAGATTGGAACTCCATTTTTAAAAATAACTTTATCTTCAAGGCATACATCTTCAAAAATTGCTCTGGAAACCAACTTCCCAGAAAATGCAAAATCTACTCTCGCATCAATAAAAGTACATAGCATCGAAAGTGCAACCGTAATTGCCAAATGTTCGTTGAATGTCCAAATCGGAAGTTTCCCATTCTCGTCAGTCTGGTAGAATATAGGGTCGGTTTTCTTTATAGGTTTTGCTTTTAAGACAGCAATCATCATTGCGGCAGCGACCTTATGTCGGTTTAACACGCCATTTTCGTCCATCATATAGTGCTCTTTGGCGTAATTAATTGCATCAAGATAATGCGTCTTAATAACATCAGCTTCACAATCGGGAAGATGAAGATTTCCGTGTGTATTTTGTAGTCTGTTGTAGGTGGGCTTAATTATAGTCTTCCAGATGTTATTGAATGTTTCGTTTGTCATACTATTAAGTCCCTCCAGATAATGTAACGAAAGATCAATCAATATTAGTTAGGCGTAAGTATTTTTTGCAGATATCATCTAGATGAACATCACCATTTTGATCACGATCTTGAGCGCATACTTCTTTTTTATGAATTACCACTAGGTATGCTGCAATTATCGAAAGTATAAGCATAAAGACCATTGCAATTACTGCTACAGTTAATTCAATCATATGTATCATCCTTTATTATATTAAATTAATTATTATTATATCAGGGGGTTTTACAGCTACTTCTCCGACCACGATTTCGGTTTGCCAGCTGCATTATTTTCACTCCAAGCGGGTATGCCTTAATGGGAAGACAGGCAACAGGAAGAAGGATAACCAAAAAACGCATAAAGCGAGGAAGCGGATCAGTAAAGCTTCCTTCAAAAATGGCCAGATAAGAGAAAAGCACAGTTGCATATACCAAACCTATGCAAAAGCATACCACTAGTACACGGAACATATAAGGGTTGCCAACACGAGTTGTTTGAAGATCTTCTGAGAAATCGATAAATAAGGGCAAGAAGTAAATCAGAGATGCAACTAGAATCAATGCAGTATTTTGCTTCATAACGGCGTATACATATGCAATATACCCTGACATGCAAAATACAAGGGAAAGACTAGTACCGGTAAGAGATTTATCTTTCATAAATATAACATACTCCCTGTGTCAGAAAAGGTATTTTTGTACGCAAATATCATAACGCTTATTGAAACAAAATGCAAGTATTTTTCCCAATTTATTACTTATCCTTTCTACTTTATTGCTCTCTTACGCTATGAAAACATGTTCAACCGACGTGGAAACGTTTTCGCAAAACAGACCAGTGAAATTTGTTCAGTTTCTGACGGGGCATGAAATTATCTGCTTTGATCCCGCTGCCGCTTCCGTAGCCATGCGTCCAGCAGTTTGAAAATGGTTTCTTCAATTCTGGCTGGAGAGTAGGATTTGGGGAAATACTTCTTCAATTTTTCTCCGGAGAGCATGATGTCATTACTGACGGGCTTTTTCTGTTCCATCATAATGTTCAGCATGGTATCTTCATTCAGTTCTCCGCTTTGGCTGAGTTTTCGCATACGCTGGGCTTGGGAAAGTGAAGGCGTAGCTTGCTCACTGTCGATGGTTTCCACAAGCAACTTCTGTTCTTTTTCTGGAAGTGCCGCTATCTGATAGGCAGGGGTAAGGGCGATTTTCTTATCGTCCACCATTTGCATTAGCTCCGGTACAAGCTGGGTCAGAGAAATAAGATTCCGTACCGTGTCACCGCTGACACCAGCCAGTTCTCCCACCGCATCATCGCTGCGGAAATTAGCCGAAATTTTCGGCGCATTTTCTTTTTCCTCTTTTCGGGGTCTGCCTGCCTTGCGCTTGGCAGCTTCCATTCGCATTTTGAAAGCTCTGGCCCGTTCCGAGGGCAGGGTGTTTTCGCGTTGGAAATTGCTGTCCACCATGCGAATGATGGCATCGTCATCATCCAGGTCACGGATAATGGCAGGCATGGATTCAAGGTTCGCCAACTCGCTTGCGTGTTTGCGGCGGGCACCAGAGATGATTTCATACCCTCCCTCTGACCGTGGGCGTACTTCCGCAGGGATCAGCACACCGTATTGCTGAACACTGTCAATGAGATCCACCATGGCGGCATCTTCCCGAATCTGAAACGGGCTGCATGGCATGGGGTGAAGCTCCGATAGTGGGATGGCATGAATCATCCCAATAACAGGGGGTTCCCTGGCGGTGGGTGTTGTATTCATTTTTATATCCTCCTAAGATTGAGTATGAAAAAAGCACCCTGTACGGGTGCTATCAGTAGCATAGGGGTTACTACCCCATTTACTACCCCATTTGCTTGAAATATGATGAAACATGATGAAGCAAAAAAGTTAAAAAACCTATTGACTTTCAAGGAAAAAGTATTAAGATAAAGCTAGATAAAGTTAGATGAAACCTGTGTGTTTCTAATCCCCACAATGAAGCCCCAGGACTAAAAAATCGAGTCCCCGATTCTTAGTGAATCGGGGACTTTTGTCACGATTATTCGTTAATTGGGGCTGCTTGGGCAGCATTTTCGGGATACAGCGCATCCATATGTTCCTGCTTGGGCTGGATGATGTAGCTGGCGCGGAAGCCCTGATGGGTCCAGCGCATGGTGCGGATGGCGACTAGGCCACGGCCATTGCCGTTGCCGTCAAGAATGGTGATAAACTCCTCGTCATAGCCCAGCACGATAAGGGAATGGCCGCATTTGGTGCGGATCAGGGCACCCACACCGGGGCGGACGCCCCATTGGGTGAAGTTTTCGTAGCTGAAGCTTTTATTGGCAGTGCCGCCAAGATCCAGCTTTTCGGAATTTTCTCCTGCGGTACCGCAGCCGGTGGCTTCTCCGAAGAGGGTGAAATAGACACCGTTTGCATAGATCCAGCAGGAGGTGCCTACATTTGTCTCGATCTGGCCGTTGCCCACATATTGAAAAACACCATTGTTGGGAACGCTGCTGGACCCCAGCCGGGTATCCACCAGCTTAGTGAAGCTGCTGTCCCGGTAGATACTGGCGTTACCGTCAAAAATCCCGTTCAGCGCCTCCGCAAGGGCTGCATCGGCAGTATAATCGCTGCCGTCCACCGCTTCCCGGTCTGTGATCCACACATAATCAGCAGCTTCTTCGGAAGCGCTGACCGTTTGTGGGAATATACTTACAGCCATGCACAATACCAGCACAAGGCTGAACAGTTTCTTACAAAAAATCATCAAAAGCCTTCTTTCTGCATATCTTTCTTATTATACGAAAAAAGGCCCGGCAATGCAATTACAGATAGGTTACAAAACGGTGCGTTTTGGGAACAAATCCCTATCGTGAATTGTAGGGCGGGGATATATCCCCGCCGGGCAGCTGCGTATGGAACTTTACAGAAAATTTCCTTTTCTTTCCCGGTTCTTTATGCGATAATGAAAGAAAAGGGGGTGGCTTCCATGCGTAAATTCTGTTTCTTTGTTATGGTCCTTTCCTTATCCCTGCTGATATCGGCCTGTGGAGATACTGCGCCTGCCATGTACATCGAGCCTGCTCAGCTCACGCAGGCAGAGGAGGATATTGCCGCTTTGCTGGGCGCAGATACAAGCACCCCCATTTACGATTTTAATTTGGACAGCTCTGTTCAGTCTATGACCATCAATGCTTATGCGCTGGAGGACGGACAGTGGGATCTGTTCTACGGCGGCGGTGGGCGGGCTTTTACCGACACCAAGGGCCGTTTGGCGCTGGAATATGACACCATCGGGGACGGTATCCGGGAAGCGGTCCAGAGCGAGCATGTCAGCGGCTCCACCAGCTTTAAAAGCAGCGAGCCCCTTGGCCTGCCCACAGGCTTCCACCGGGCCACCACCAAGCTGGACCAACGGCAGGATATCGTCTACGGTCAGGAGATTCCGCTGGCCATCCAGATCCTTACCAGCAAAAACGAGGTCCGGTCCTTTGACCCCTCCTATTTCCACCACCCGGAAGAATACGAAAAGTATGGGTATGAGCATGTTTTCGCCATTACCGTCACCTTCCGTCAAGAGCCCCTTTCCTGATAATACGTAGGGGGGGCCTCCGGGACGTCCCAAAAGGACCTGAGCTCTCCACAGCACAAAAACCGTAAAAGTCCTCCAATTGTTCCGAAAATCCGCCCATCGAGGCCGGATTTTCGGTCGAGACGTCGAGGACGCCGTCCCCTACAGTGTTAACCCAAAAGGAGATGCCCTTCGGCATCTCCTTCTCTTTTTACACCTTGTATATACGGCCTTCCACTCTTGCCTTAGGCTCGGGGATCTCCTCTGCGTAGCCGAGGATACAGTTGCCCACACCCCGGTAGGTCTCGGGGATGCCCCACTTTTTCAGCAGTGCCTTGCCCTCTTCCATATCGAAAAATTCCCGGGCGCGGTTGATCCAGCAGCTGCCGAGACCAATGGCATGAGCGGCATTCAGCAGATTGCCCATAACCAGAGAACCGTCATCGATCCAAGTGGGGAATGCAGGATCCGCCAGCACTACGATGACGCAGGGTGCACCGTAGAAGGGATCGGTCTCCACGCCCATAATGGCGGCGTTGGCCTTGGACAGCAGGTCCCGGGTCTCCTTGTCCCGAACGGCGACCATGATGGGCTTCTGATTGTTCTTGGCGGTAGGAGCATAGAGGCCAGCCTCCAGCACCTTGTCCAGCTCGTCATCGGTGACCTGCTGGGCAGCGTACTTGCGGACAGAGCGGCGGGTCAAAAGCTTTTCGTACATAATACTTCCTCCTGTTATGACTGCACAAAGCAGCGGTTTACAAACTCCATGGTGGTGACGATTTCAAAATCAAAGGACTGGATATATTGCAGCAGGTCCTCCATATATTCCCAGTGATTCAGCACCTCAAATTCATAGCTGTGTCCTGCCATGACGAAGAGGGAATCCGGCAAATCGTTTTTTGCAAACCGGGCGATCTTTTCCCGGATGTCCGCGTCATTGTATAGGCCATGGATGGGGATATGGTAGGGGTCCGCAGGCAGGGAATAATCGTCGGACATGGAAGAAAGCCGGATATACCGGACGAATTTTCGGATAATTTTGATCTCCCGTTCCCCGCAGGCAGTGAACGGCACGCCAAAGCCAATTTCCTGTAGGCCAAACAGCGCTTTCAGGGCGGCGCAGTCCTCCCCAATTTCCCGGGAAAGCTGAGGTGGCGTCAGGGTATTGAGCCAGTGATGGTGCAGGGAATGGCTGGCAACCTCATGGCCCCGATACAGTTCGACGGTGTTCGCCAAAATCTGACGGGTGATGGGATAACGGTCTTCATAGTACCAGACGAAATTTTCCAGTCCGGAATTGAGGTTAAAGGTACACTTGATCTGATACTTGTTCAAAAGCTCTATAAATCGGCGGTCCCAGACGGTACCGTCATCAAAGCTCAGCAGAAAATATTTTGCCATAGCTGCCTCCTAACCAAAAAGGGATTCAATGGTGCTGTCGAAATATTTCTCCACAAAATGGATCTTTTCTGCCATTTCCGCAGCGGTGAAGGCCACCCCCTCCGGGGCAGCAACGAACTTATCCTCATTATCATCGGCCCGGCGGACAACACCAATGATGGGCCCGGTGAAGACTTCCAGCGGCTCAGTCACCCCCAGAACGTACACATCCTGCTCCTCCCCATCACCGCCGGCGACCCCCGGAAGATATCCATAGTTCACGGTATAGTCGAGGTGGACACCCTTGGTCACATGGTGAAAGCCAATGGGTCGGTCAATGACCACGTTGACGGTCTTGCCCAGATAGCTTGCGATCAGTGTTTCCCGCTGTTCCCTCGTGAGAAATTGTTCTTCGTTGCCATAGCCCATCCTATCACCTCATTTTCAATATCATAGCATAGAATAACGGAAATTACAAAGGGAAATTCTCCTTTGTGCAGAAGTGAATAACGCATGTCATTGCGAGCCGGTGCTCACACAGGCGTGGCAATCCCCCTCAAATATCCACATAGAATCACAAACTGATACCATCCGGAATTTTTGTGGGGATTGCCACACCAGCCTGCGGGCTGGTTCGCAATGACATGCGTCTTTTCTGGCTTATTTTATTTCAGCGCCTTGATGGCCGCCTGAATTTGAGGGTCTTCGCTGGGGTCCAGCGTGCCGTAGTAGATATCCAGTGCCGTCTGTTCTTCCACCGGGACCACAATATCCGGGGTGATGCCCACCTCTGCCAGATTCTGTCCTGTGGGAGTGAAATACTCTCCGATGGACAAGGACACCGCAGAGCCATCCGACAGGCGGTAGGTAGACTGGTAATAGCCCTTACCCACAGTCTGCTCGCCCACAACGATACCCGCCTCATAGTCCCGCAGGGCCGCGGCGAAAAATTCGGCGGCAGAATAGCTGCCGGCATTCACCAGCACCGCCATGGGAATGTCCAGATAGTCTGCATCAGACATGTTTACATTTTCCTTACCGTCATAACGGATGGTGTGGAACACCTCGCCCTCCGGCAGCAGGTAATCCAGCAGTTCTACCAATTCATCGGCATAGCCGCCGGGATTGTGGCGCACATCAAAAATCAGCTTTTCCGCCCCCTGCTCCAGCAGGGCTTTGATGGCAGCAATGGATTCCTCGGCACAGCGGGAATCAAAATTTTCGATGGTCACAAGTCCTACGTTATCTTCCAGCAGCGTATAGGTGGCAACAGGAGTCTCCACGGTGCGCCGCTCCACGGAAAAATTCAGGCGTTCTTCACCCCGCTGCACCGTCAGAGCAATAAGGCTGCTCTCTTTGCCCCGGATCAGGTCCCGGACCTCCGTGGTCTTCATTTCCCGGACATCCCGTCCTTCCACTTCCACCAGCAGGTCCTTCACCAGAAGGCCCGCCTCCTCCGCAGGGCCGCCGGGAGTCACATCGATGATCAGAAAACCCATCTGTTCCTCTGCCTGCTGAATGGTAATGCCCACACCCACATAGGCATTGGCCATCTGCTCCTGATACTGCTGGTACTCACTGGCAGGAATATAGTAGCTCCAGCGGTCGCCGGTGGCTTTGACCATAGCATCGGCTGCGGCATCCTCCAAAAGGGTCCCCTCCGCCTCGCCAATGAACTTTTCCTCGATCAGAGCTTCCAGCTCTGCCAGCTTTCCGGTGTTCCGGTCTGTTTCCGTCGTGGTCAGGGCCAGCGTCAGAATGGTGGAGAGCATTGCCACCAACACATAGGAGCCGAAATGCAGCAGTTTTTCTTTCATAGATCGCACCTCACATGCAGAAATTTCCCACAGCCCCGAGAGGCTGTGGGATTTTGAAACCATTACAGGGGAACGTAATTGCAGGGATTCACATACACGCCGTTCAGGGAGATACCGAAGTGCAGGTGGTCGCCGGTGGTAATACCGGTGGCACCTGTTGCACCGATATACTGTCCGCCGCTGACATTTTGTCCGACACTAACGGAATAGCTGCTCAAGTGCATATAAATGGAGCGGAAGCCGTCATGATGGTCAATGGTAACATAGTTGCCGGCGGCACTGCCCCAGCCGGCGAAGATCACCGTGCCTGCGCGGGTGGCCACCACAGGCCAGCCGGTTCCGGTATCCAGGTCAACGCCCTGATGGTAGGAAGATGCGCCTGCTGTTGGAGAGGGACGGGGGCCAAAGGGGGAGGTAATGGAGGTATAGCTGCAGGGCACGATCCATCCGCCTCCGCCGCCTCCACTGCTTCCGGTATTGGTATTTCCGGTGCTGCCGGTATTGCCGGAACTGCCGGTATTTCCGGTGCTGCCGCTGCCGGAGTTATTGGTAGACTGCTGGGGAGGAGCCGTGGTGGGGGGGACGTAGGTTGCCATATAGGCTTCCCATTCCCGCTGCTTGGCCTCGTCGTACTCCACTTCCTTCTGGGCGATCTGGTTCAGAAATTCTTCTTCCTGTGCCTCAAATTCTGCCTCCAGTGCTTCCAGATCGTCTGCCTTGGTCAGCAGCTCTTGGATCAAATCCTCTGCCTCAGCACGCTTGGCATCCATCTCCGCCTGCGTCTCGTCCAGCTCCTGCTTGGTCAGCTCCATGTCGGCCTTTTCCGTTTCCAGCTCTGCCTGTGCCAGCTCCACAGCATCGGCAGCTTCGCTGAGCTCCTTCAGGCGGCGCTTATCGGAGGAGGCGATCTCCTCCACGATGTTCAGCCGGTCCAGAAGGTCAGAAAAGCTGTTGGCCTTGAAGACCACTTCCCAGTAGGACACTTCGCCCTCTTCCTCCATGGTACGGATTCGGATCTTATTTTCTTCACTGAGGGTCTCAAAGCGGCCCTCGGCGTTGTCCAGCTCATCCTGCTTGTCCGCGATCAGAATATTGAAGGCCTGCAGCTGATCCTCAATGTTGGTGATCTGGGTGTTCAGCAGCTGGATCTCCTGATCGATGATGTTTTTCTTGGCGATGATGTTGGCGATCTCGTTCTCGTTCTCTTCGTACTGCTCCTGAACCTCCGCGATCTTATCCTTCAGCTCTTCCTTTTCCTTCTTCAGCTGGTTGATCTGCTTGCGAATCTCACTGGAGGAGGCAGCATGGGCAGGGACCGGGATCAGGCTGAGGATTAGGCTCAGCAGCATAATGCCTGCCATAACACCCGCGAAAATAGAGACCAGACGTTTGCGATTTTTCATAATTACTCCTTTTCAAAAAAGGGGGCATAGCATCAATAGATGTACGCCAAGGGGTTTACGTAAGTACCGGCATAGGAAATGCCGAAATGCAGATGAGGGCCGGTGGAAAGACCGGTATTACCCACATAACCAATGAGCTGTCCCTGAGACACGGTCTGTCCTGCGGACACCACATAGTGGGTCATATGCATATAGACGGAGGAAAAGCCGTCCAAATGGTTGATGCTGACATAGTTTCCGGCGCCACCTGCCTGATAAGCCGTCCGGGTGACCTTACCGGCCCGGGTGGCATAGATGGGGGTACCCTGTGCGCAGGCCATGTCGATGCCGTTGTGCATCCGCACCACACCCAGAACCGGGTGCTTTCGCATACCGAAGGGGCTGGTGAGCTTGTAGCCGGAGACCGGTGTGATCCATGTGGCGTTGGAAGGAGGATTGTCTCCCTGCAGGGCCAGCTTTGCCAGATATTCATCGTGCTTGGCTTCCTTCAGGGCCGCTTCCTTGGCGGCGATCTCCTGCATCAGTTCTTCCTGCAGGGCTTCGGATTCTTCCAGCAGGTATTCAAATTCCTCTGCCTTTTTCTCCAGCTCCACAAGGAGCCCATCGGCTTCGGTGCGCTTTTCCTCCAGCGCTTCTTCATCGGCAGCCAGCTGGCTGCGGGTCTCCTCCAAGGAGACTTTCTCTGTTTCCAGATTCAGCTGGGTGGCAGTGACGATATCCGCGGCGATGCGCATCTGCTGCATCCGGCGGCGGTCAGCGGCGTTGATCTCCTCCACCATATTGATCCGGTCCAAGAGATCTGTAAAGCTGCTGGCTTGGAAGATCACTTCCCAGTAGCTTACATTGCCTTCCTCTTCCATGACCCGGACCCGCTCCCGGTGGGCTTCACTCAAAGATCGCAGCTTCTGCTGGGCTTCATCCAGCTCATCTTGGGTATCGGCGATCAGTTGGGAATACGCCGTGATCTGCGCATTGGTGGTTTCGATTTTGCTGTTCAGAAGGGTCATTTCCTGATCGATGGCATCCTTGTAGGCCACCATATCGGCCATTTCCCCGTAGCTTTCGTTATATTGGCTCTGGATGGCATTGATCTGCTTCTGGATCTCGGCATTCTTTGCCTCCAGCTTATCGATCTCCTTCTGGATCTGGGCAGAGGAGGCCGCCCGGCTTTCCATAGGAAGCAGCCCGAACAGCATCACCAATGCCAGCACCAGACAAAAGACCTGTCTTGCTTGTCTGTGTGTACGCATAAAATGAGGTTCCTTGTTTTTGGGGTTCTATCTTAAAACTGTCATTGCGAGGAGCAACGCGACGTGGCAATCTCCAGCAAGTTTCTGCTCAGACCTTTTATGGGGATTGCCACACCAGTGTGCGCACTGGTTCGCAACGACACGAAGCTTAATCAGCAATGCTCTTATACATCCATAAACTTCCGGATGGAGGTCCAGCTGCCGACAATGCCGACGAACATACCGGCACCGCCGAAGACGATGGCCATGGGGATCAGCAGCTCATGGAAGGGGACCCAAGTAAACAGCTGCAGGGAATCCACGCCGGATACCTTCTGGACCAGCGCGTCATAGCCCACCCATTCCAAGCCGAAGGCCAGAACGGCACCCATCATACCAAGGGAGAAGCCCTCCACGATAAAGGGCAGGCGGATAAAGCCATTGGTGGCACCCACCATTTTCATAATGGCGATCTCATCCCGGCGGTCATACATTGCCAGCTTGACCGTATTGGAAATGATGAGCAGAGAAACTACCAGCAGCACGGCAATGACGGCAGCGGAAACCAGATGCAGCACGCTCTGGATGGTGGTAAAGCCCTCTGCCAGCTCATAGGCTGCGGCAGTCCCGCCGACACCGGGCAGCTGCTTCAGCTGCTCATCGGTCTGCTTCATCAGCAGATTGTCCTCCAGCACCACCACATAGCGATGGCGCAGGTCAGAAGCCTGCACGCCGCTGAAGGCGCTGTCATTATCATGGTCTTCGATAAAATTCTTCAATGCTTCCTCTCGGGAAACAAAGGTAGACTGATGTACATTGTCCAAAAGGTTGATCTTGGTACCGATGGACCGGGCCTCAGCATCGGACAGCTCACTGTCCACATAGACAAGGATCTCACTGGTCCGGTTCAGATCCTGAACCATCTCGTCCAGATTGTAGGCAAGGATGGAGAAGCTGCCCACGATGACCAAGCATGCCACCGTGACGCAGACGGCAGCGAAGGACATAAAGCCATGGGTAAAAATACCCTTAACGCCCTCTTTTAACAGATATCCCAGATTATTCAGTCTCATAGATATCTTCCTCCTCTTCCAGTCCGTCACTAACCACGACACCCTCATCGATGGCGATGACACGCTTGCCGAAGAGCTCCACCAGATTCTGGTCGTGGGAGACCACCAGCACCGTGGTGCCCAGATTATTGATCTCCTGCAGCAAGGCCATGATCTCGAAGGAACGCTCAGGATCAAGGTTGCCGGTGGGCTCGTCCGCGATGATGGTGCTGGGGTTGTTCACCAGTGCACGGGCGATGGCAAGACGCTGCTGCTCACCACCGGACATCTCGTTTGGATGGCGGTCCATTTTGCTTTCCAGACCAACCAGCTCCAGAACATAGGGGACCCGCTCCCGGATCTCTTTCTCTCTTGCACCGACTACGCGCATGGCAAAGGCCACGTTTTCATAGACGGTCATTTTATTGATCAGGCGGAAGTCCTGAAACACGACACCGACCGTACGGCGCAGGTAGGGGATCTCGCGCTTACGGATCCGCTCCAGATTATAGCCGTTGACATGGACAGTGCCGGAGGTGGGCTTCAGCTCACCGGTGATCAGCCGGATGATGGTGGACTTACCGGAACCGGAAGGTCCGATCAGGAAGACGAACTCGCCGTCTTCCACCTGCAAGGTGGCGCCGTTGAGGGCGTTATTGCCTTGCTCATAGGATTTTACGACATCAACAAATTGAATCATAAGGTAATCTCCTGTATTTGGGCAGCACCGGAAAACTCCGATTTTGCCCGCAGTGTAACCGAATTGTAACACATTCTTGCAGTAAAGTCAATGTTTTTCGGCAAATACTTTGGTTCTTCCAAAAATTTAACAAAAAATCCACATTTTCTTCGACAGAAAATTCATTTTTCAACGGATTGTGGTTTACAATAAGTTATGAGTCTATATATTGTGCACAAATACCCACAAAAACGGGACTGCACCGGCAGTCCCGTTAATTTCTTATGTGGTATCAGCGGGTTTCCCGGGAGTTCAGGTACTGGCGCACCATCAGAGCCACCCGGAAGACGATGGCATGGTCAAACTGGCGCAGGTCCAGACCGGTGAGCTTGCGGATCTTTTCCAGACGGTAGACCAGTGTATTTCTGTGGACGAACAGCTTCCGGGAAGTTTCGGACACATTCAGGCTGTTCTCGAAGAATTTATTGATGGTGAACAGAGTCTCCTGATCCAGAGAATCCAGAGAATTTTTCTTGAAGACCTCCCGCAGGAAGATCTCACACAGAGTGGTGGGCAGCTGGTAGATCAGACGGCCGATGCCCAGATTCTCATAGTGCATGACGCTCTTCTCAGTATCAAAGATCTTACCCACATCAATGGCAGTCTGGGCTTCCTTATAAGAGTCAGCCAGCTCCCGCAGATGCTCTGCCACGGTGCCGATGCCGATGATGGTCTTGATCCGCAGCTCATTGCGCAGGACCTCCTCCATGGAGGTGGCCATCTTTTCCAGATCCTCAGAGGTCACATTGGCACTGACCTGCTTGATGACCGCGATGTCATTTTCATTGACGGACAGGACAAAATCCTGCAGCTTGTCGGGGTACATGCCGCCCAGTACATCCACGGTGGCAACATCACTGTGGCCAACCTGACGGATCAGGAATACGGCACGGGGGGCATCGGTAGCAAAGTGCAGCTCCTTGGCCCGGATATAGATATCGCCGGGCAGGATGTTGTCCATGATAATATTCTTAACGAAGGTGCCCCGGTCGTGCTTTTCCTCATAGAAGGTCTTGGCATCGTTCAGGGAGATGTAAGCCATCTGGCAGAAGCTCTTAGCCAGCTCATCGTCACCGGTGCAGAACACAGCATACTCAAAATAGTTGGAATTGCCCATGATCGCTTTGAAAGTCTTCTGAGCAAAGGTGACCATGTTCTCGGAGGCGTTGCCGACCTTCAGGGCGGCATCGGCCCAGCGCTCGCCCAGCATGGACATATCGGTACAGGAAACGACGCAACCCTCGGTGTCGATCACACCGAAAGTACGGTCAGAAATTTCTCTTAACTGAATAATGACACTCTGAAAAACACTGTTGGACATCTTTCTGTCACTCCTTAGTATCTTGCACAAATGCGCATTTCACAAAATTGCATGTTTATTATACACAGCTTTTGCGCACTTTGCAAGTACCTTTTGACATTTTACTGCAAAAAGTCTTCACTTTTTTAGGTAATATACCAACACACAGCGAAGATGCCCGCGCTGCGTCGGCAAATGCTTCCATCAAAATGACTGTATATTATATAATGTAGGGGACGGCGTCCTCGACGTCCCGTATTGACTAATGTCCGTATTCACCTAAGCGCACAGGAAACCGCAGGTTCTTTCTGCACAGGGCGTCAGGGATGCCGCTCCCTACATTCCTGCTTCCAGCGCAGCGATTTCGTCCTCTGTCAGCTCCCGGACCTGTCCTCGGGGCAGGTTTCCAAGGGTCAGGCAACCCTCTGCGCGGCGTTCCAGATATAGAACTGTCATATTCCGGGAGGCCATCATCCGGCGGACCTGATGGTACTTGCCTTCATAGACGGTAACAAGGCTCTCCCCTGCCCCCTGAGGCTCCAGCTTGGCGGGAAGGCAAACCGTTCCGTCCCGGAGGGTCAGTCCGGCAGCAAAGGCATCTACATCTTCCTCCCCTGCGGTGCCCTCGTGTCTGGCGTAGTAGACCTTGGGGACCTCCTTTTTCGGGGAGATCAGCCGGTGGAGCAGATCCCCGTCGTTGGTAAACAGCAGCAGCCCCTCGGTAGCCTTGTCCAGACGGCCCACGGGCTTCAGGTCCAGATGCTTCATCCCATCTGGCAGCAGTTCCATCACCGTACGCTCCACCGGATCCTCGGTAGCCGTGACGAAGCCGGCAGGCTTATTCAGCATTACGACAGCACGCCGCTTTCCTCCTAGGATTTCCCCATCCAGCGCGACGATCTGTCTGGCGGGGTCGATCTTTTTTCCATTGTCCTTTTCCACCCTGCCGTCTACCGTGACCCGGCCTGCCTTCAGCAGGAGCTTCACCTGAGAGCGGGTTCCTGCGCCGCTGTCGCACAGGAATTTGTCCAGTCGTTCCATGGTTCCTCCGTTCTACCACCCCGGAAACAGGCATAGGCTGTAGCACCTAGTTTAACCGGGAGGTATCGATTATGATGGTTATGACCGCAAAGGTCGATTTTAAGAAAGTCATGCTGGCACTGACTGCCGTAGCCGCACTGGTATTGGCGCTGATCCTGCTGTTCGGCGGAGAACAGCAGCCCGACACCGCCACCGCCGCCCCTGTCATGTCCAGCAATGACAGCCGGGTGAAATTTTTGACAGATTTCGGTTGGGACGTGACCACCTCGCCGGTAGAATCCGGTCAGGTGAAGATCCCGGAAGAGGTCAGTGAGGTCTTCGACCGCTACAACAAGCTCCAGCAGGGACAGGGCTATGACTTAAGCAAGTTCGCCGGAAAAAACGTTATGCGCTACGTCTATAAGATCAACAATTACCCCGGCACCACCGAGCCGGTCTACGCCACATTGCTGGTCTACAAAAACCAGATCATCGGCGGCGATGTGACGGATACCGCCGCTAAGGGCCATATCCGGGGCTTCAAGATGCCAGAGGGCATGACCACTCCCACGGAAAGCAGCACCACCCTGCCGACACAATAAATTCCATTTGTTATACTGTTGAAAAAACGATGTCATTGCGAGGAGGGCGAAGCCCGACGTGGGACCGAAGGGAATACCTGTGGTGCAATCCCCTACAAGTTTCCGGCATATATCGTTTCGGATTTCTGCGCAGACTTTCGGTGGGGATTGCCACACCAGCGTGCGCGCTGGTTCGCAATGACATCCGTTTTTCGATTCCCTGCATAAAACTATTTTATATCTTACCACAAAACACATTCCTTGACAAGCCATGACATCCATGGTATTGTATAGGGGAACTGAACAGTATCTTCAGGGCGGGGCGAAATTCCCCACCGGCGGTGACAGTCCGCGAGCGCGCAGGCGTTGATTCGGTGCAATTCCGAAACCGACAGTACAGTCTGGATGGGAGAAGATATGCATGGTGCTTCCATATGCGTTTTTGCTGCGCCCTGAGTCGATACTCAGGGCGCATTCTGTTTATGAGGTGAGAATTTTGTTATGGAGAATCTGAGTTTTGTGATCGGCTGCATCGCCATCGTGGCAGGTTTGGGATTGGGTGCCAGTGTGATCGAGCATTTTCTGCCTGCCAAGCGGACCGTGACCCCCGCCCGGCGGATCACCATCGTCGGCATCTGCGCCGCCATCGCCACGGTGCTGCACATTCTGGATTTCCCGCTGCTGTTCCTTGCCCCCGGATTTTATAAGCTGGACTTCTCCGAGCTGCCGGTGCTTCTGTGCGGCTTCTACTTAGGACCCAGCGCCACCGTAGCCTGCGAGGGTGTTAAGATCCTTTTAAAGCTGCTGCTGAAGGGCACCTCCACCGCCTACGTGGGGGATCTGGCCAACTTTGTGGTGGGCTGCTCCTTCGTGCTGCCCGCCACCATCTGGTATCATGCCCACAAATCTAAGCACAGCGCCATCATTGGTCTGGCCCTTGGTACGCTGTCCATGTCCATCTTCGGCAGCGCCTTCAATGCCATCTATCTGCTTCCCAAATTTGCCGAGCTGTATGGCATGCCGCTGGATACCATCATTGCCATGGGCGCGGAGATCCACAGCGGCATCCATAATGTCACGTCCTTTGTGATGCTGTGCGTAGCTCCGCTGAATCTTGTGAAGGGCGCTATGGTGTCTGTGCTGACCATGCTGCTGTATAAGCGGGTGGCCCGTCCCCTCTTTGGCATTCATAAATAAAGGATTTCTACGCAAAAACACGCCGCAGCCGCGGCGTGTTTTTTCCTGTTAATAGGCATTTGTCGATACGTTAAAACCTTCCCCCTCCGGGGGAAGGTGGCACGGCGAAGCCGTGACGGATGAGGGGAAATACGATTATCACGAACGCTGTGTGTGATTGCGGCCCTGACATCCCCTCATCAGTCAAAAATCGAAGATTTTTGCCAGCTTCCCCCCAAGGGGAAGCCTTTTGCGCGCCTACGGTACTGCACAATAAATTACGATTTAACGCACTCATCTTCCCTTCCAAGTATCCCGGGAGAACAGGACCAGAATGGGGAAGATCTCCAGACGGCCTGCCAGCATGGCCCAAGACAGGATCAGCTTGCTCAGGCCGCTGTATTGGCTAAAATTGCAGGTGGGCCCCACCGCTTCCAAACCGGGACCGATATTGTTGAAGCAGGCCAGCACTGCGGAGAAATTGGTGCCCGTGGAAAAGCCGTCCAGCGAAATGATCGCAAAAACGCCAAAGACGATGAGCACATAAGCTGCCAGATACGCATTGGTATTATCCAGCACCCGCTCGTCCACAACGGTGCCGTTGTTGCGCACCAGCTCCACCCGTCTGGGACTCAGCATCCTGCGGATATTCCGCCGCAGGCCCTTCAGCAGCAGCATAAATCTGCCTACCTTCAGTCCGCCGCCGGTAGAACCGGCGCTGGCACCGACTACCATCAGACACAGCAGAATGGTCTTGGAGAAGCTGGGCCACAGGTCAAAGTCTGTGGTGGCATAGCCCGTGGTGGTGACGATACTGGCCACCTGAAAGGCCGAATGCCGCAGGGTCTCCTCCACAGTGCCATAAAGCTCCCGGGTATTCCATGCGATCAGCAGGATGCTGCCCAAAACAATGAGCAGATACGTCCGCAGCTCCTCATCCTTGAAGACACTTCGGAACTGCTTCAGCAGAAGCAGATAATAACAGCTGAAATTCACACCAAACAGCAGCATGAATACCGTTGTCACATTTTGCAGATAGGGACTATAGCTGGCATAGGAATCGTTTTTGACACCGAAGCCGCCGGTGCCTGCCGTGCCAAAGGCATGGCATACCGCTTCAAACAGGTCCATGCCGCCAAATAGCAGGAACAGAATGTCCAGCACCGTCAGTACGATGTAAATGATATACAGAATAGCCGCTGTCTTGCGCATTTTGGGCACCAGCTTGCCTACATCGGGACCGGGGCTCTCTGCCCGCAGCAGGTGCATGGTAAAGCCCTTTCCCTGCTCTCCGCTGGGTGCAATGGCCAGCAGGAACACCAGCACGCCCATACCGCCGACCCAGTGGCTGAAGCTGCGCCAGTAAAGAATACCCTTGCTCAGTTCCTCCACCGCAGGCACGATGGAAGCACCCGTGGTGGTAAAGCCGGAAACGATCTCAAAGAAGCCATCGATGAAGCCGGGGATCTCCCGGGAGATGTAAAAGGGAAGGCAGCCCACCAGACTCATGGCGATCCAGCTGATGGCCACACAGACAAAGCCTTCTTTTGCGTAAAAGGCACTGGGCGCACCCTTGCACAGCAGGTGCATCACCACTGCTGCGCCCACCGCGACCCCAATGGCAGCCAGAAAGCCCTTTACCGCCATAGCATCTGCGCAGTACAGGCTGATGCACAGGGCCGGCACCATAAACAGCGCCTCAATAAACAGGATCTGGGACAAAAACCGTCCCACCATTTTATAATTCATAAGGAGGCCTCCTTATGCAAAAATATCGTTCAGCTGGCGGATGACCTCATGGCGGTTGGTATCCACCACCACCACGGTATCCCCCTTATGGAACATGGAATCACCGTTGGGGATCTCCGTATTCGCACCATGGGCAATGCCCACCAGCAGGATATTGGGCTTCAGCCGGATCTCCTTCAGAGGCTTTCCGCAATGCTTGGTATTCTCTTCCACAAGGAACTCCATAGCTTCCGCCTGTCCATCGGCAATGGTATGGACAGAGATTGCAGCACCGGTCTGGTTTTCCATAGCCCGCACATAACGGACGATGTTGCTGCAGACCAGCTCTCTGGGACAGACCACGCTGCCCAGCGAAAGGCTGTCGATGACGCTGCGGTTGCCTGCATGGCCCAGCTTGGTGATGACCTGCGGCACGCCCCGGGAGGTCGCATAGAGGGAAACGATCATATTCAGCTCATCGAGGCCCGTCAAAGTCACCAGTGCGTCGGCCTCTGCAAGGCCCTCGCTCTCCAGCAGGTCCTGCTCGCTGATATCTCCATGAACAACGGTCGTGTCCGGAAGCAGTTCTGCCAGCTCTACGCAGCGGTCATAATTGCTGTCGATGATCTGGGTAGAAATGCCGGACTTTTTCAGCCGCTTGGCAAGATAATAGCTGATACGGCCGCCGCCGCAGATGGTGACATTCCGGACCCGGCGGGTCAGAATGCCCAAGTTTTTCAGCAGCGTGGTCAGATTCTGAGACAGGGCGGTAAAGAATACCCGGTCCCCTTCCCGCAGGACGAAATCGCCCTTAGGTGCGCTGGCATTGCCGTCCCGCAGAACAGCACAGACCAGCACCTGACATTTGACGATGCTGCGCAGGTCCATCAAGCGCACATTGCACAGCTTGCTGCCGGCATCCACCCGCAGCTCCACGATCTCCGTGCGTCCCTTGGCGAAGGTATCCCGGCGCAGGAAGCCGGGGTATTTCAGCAGCCGCTCCATCTCCACCGCCGCCTGATTCTCCGGGTTGATGACCATGGACAAGCCGAACACATCCCGCATGCGGTAGATCTGCTCCGTATACTCAGGATTCCGGATCCGGGCAATGGTATGGAGCTTGGAATTTAAGGAGTGGGCGGTGGTGCAGCACAGCAGATTTACTTCGTCGGCGTTGGTGGCTGCGATCAGCAGGTCCGCTTCCTTCACGCCCGCCTGCTGCAGCACGCTCATGGATGCGCAGTTTCCGTGGACGGAGATCACGTCGTAACGCTCTACACTGGACTGCAGCACCAGTGAATTACAGTCAATGACAGTAATATCATGTCCCTCGGCAGAGAGCTGCCGGGTCAGCATGGAGCCCACCTTACCGTCACCGGCGATGATGATATTCATAAAAAAGCCTCCTTCTGCAGGAATAAACACGTTATTTTTCTATCATAGCACTTTTGACAAGGAATAACAACTCTTTCTTAAGGAAAGAAACGGAAAAGATAAAATGCAAAACATTTTGTCAATCCCTGCATTGCTTTTTCCCCTGCTTCGTGATACTATATTCTTGCCAAAAGAACCCCTGTTCCGGAAACGCTTTTCCAGCAGGATACCCAAAGCTTTTCCATCTTTTGGAAAGCGCTGAGCCTTCCGGAAATATTTATAGAAAAGGAGCAATTGATTATGTTTTACAAAAATGCACGTATCTTCACCTCTGATTTCCAGTTCCATATGGGCGCATTTGAAGTAAAGGACGGTCTGTTCGGCGAGATCCTGCCCGAAAAGGTTCCCGCTGATGCCATTGATCTGCAGGGTGCCACCGTCATCCCCGGTCTGGTGGAAGTCCACAGCCACGGTAACTCCGGTGCCGACTTCTCCGACGGCGATTATGAAGGCCTGAAGCGCATGGCAAAGTTCTATGCCCAGTGCGGTGCCACCTCCTTTGCTCCCGCCTCCATGACCCTGCCCTATGAGGTCCTTTCTAAGGCTTTCGCCAATGCAAAGCAGCTGAAAGAAGAAGCCCCCGCCGGTTATTCCCGGATCATGGGCATCCAGATGGAAGGCCCCTACTTCTCCTACAAGAAGCGGGGTGCTCAGAATGCGGACTATCTGAAGGAGCCTGACTTTGATGGTTTCAAGAAGCTGTACGACGAGTGCGGCGGTATGGTCCGCATCGTGGACATCGCCCCCGAACTGCCCGGTGCTGCCGAGTTCGTCGCCAAGGCCAGTAAGCTTTGCACCGTATCCATCGCCCACACCGACTGCACCTATGATGACGCAAAGGCTGCCATCGATGCCGGTGTCACCCATCTGACCCATCTGTACAACGCCATGCCCGGCATCCACCACCGTAACCCCGGTGCCATCCCCGCCGGTGTGGAAAACGAAAATGTGCAGGCAGAGATCATCACCGACGGCTTCCACATCCATCCCGCTTCCGTCCGTCTGGCCTTCACCATGTTCAAAAACCGGATGATCCTTGTTTCCGACTCCGGCCGCTGCACCGGTCAGCCTGAAGGCTACCAGTTCGATCTGGGCGGCCAGATGGCAGAGCTCCGGGGCGGCGTAGCCAAGCTGGTGGGCACCGACACCATCGCCTGCTCCGCCTCCAACATGTGGGCCTGTCTGCAAAACGTCCTGAGCTGGGGCATCCCCGAAGAAGAAGCTGTCCGCGCCGCTTCCTACAATCCCGCCAAGGCTCTGGGTGCTAACGATCAGATCGGCTCCATCGAAACCGGAAAGTATGCCGACTTCGTCATCACCAATTCCGACTACTCCGAAAAGCGCGTCTTCATCGGAGGAGTTGAGATCTGAGTGTGAAGTGTGAAGCGTGGAGTGTGGAGTTTCCGATAGCTCCACACTCCACTCCCAACACTCCACACTATTTTTTCGAGGTTTTCTATGTTCCAACGTTACATCGGCGACAGGGCCTTTTACCATCGTGTTCTGACGGTAGCCGTTCCTATTATTGTACAGAACGGCATCACCAACTTTGTCAATCTTTTGGACAACATCATGGTAGGTCAGGTAGGCACCGTTCCCATGAGCGGTGTATCCATCGTCAACGGCCTTCTGTTCGTCTTCAATCTCTGCGTCTTCGGCGCCAGCTCCGGTGCGGGCATTTTTACCGCCCAGTTTTTCGGTTCCCGGGATGATGAGGGTGTGCGCCACACCTTCCGGTTCAAGTTTCTCATCTGCATCGCCATCTCTCTGATCGGTGCCGCCATCTTCCTGCTGGGGGGCAGCTTCCTCATCGGCTTGTACCTTACCGGCGAAGGCGATGCCGCCACCGCGGCGGCAGTGCTGGAGCAGGGTCTTAAGTACCTGCGGGTCATGGTCTGGGGCTTTTTGCCCTTTGCTCTGACCAATGCCTATGCCAGCACCCTGAAGGAATGCGGCAACACCGTCGTTCCCATGACCGCCGGCATCACCGCCACGCTGGTGAATCTGGTGCTGAACTATGTGCTGATCTTCGGCCACTTCGGCGCACCTGCCATGGGTGTAGAGGGTGCGGCGCTGGCCACTGTCATCTCCCGCTTTGCAGAGCTTATCATCGTGGCCGGTTGGACACACGCCCACCGGGAGAAAAATCCCTTCATCGTGGGTGCCTACCGTTCCTTCTATCTGCCGGGCAAGCTGCTGAGATCCATTGCCATCAAGGGCATGCCCCTGCTGCTGAATGAGGCCCTCTGGTCCAGCGGCATGGCCATCATGAACCAATGCTATTCCACCTGCGGTCTGGATGTGGTACCTGCCATGAACATCAACAGCACCATTTTCCAGCTGACCAGCGTAGTCTTCCTGTCCATGGGCAATGCCGTAGGCATTATTATGGGCCAGATGCTGGGGGCCGGCAATACGGAAGCAGAGGTTCGGGATGCCAATCGGAAGCTGCTGGCTGTTTCCGTAGCCTCCGGTGTGGTCTTCGGCACCCTGCTTGCCAGCATCTCCGGACTGTTCCCCCTGCTGTACAACACCACAGCGGAGGTCCGCCAGCTTGCCAGTCAGCTGATCTGCGTCAATGCAATGCTGATGCCCTTTATCTCCTACACCAACGCCACCTATTTTACCCTCCGCTCCGGCGGTCAGACCATGGTCACCTTCCTGTTCGACAGCTGCTTCGTCTGGACGGTATGCGTTCCGCTGGCCTTCTGCCTGAGCCGGTTCACGGATCTCCCCATCGTTCCCCTGTTCGCCATCTGTCAGGGCACCGACCTGATCAAATGTATGATCGGTTCCTTTATGATCAAAAAGGGAAAATGGATCCAAAATCTGACGGTATAGCAAACTGCTCCCGCCTCTACGGAGGCGGGAGTATCTTTTTGTAGGGGCAATTCCCGACTCGCCCCTACGGGCTATATCTTCCTTGACAGGCTTCCCCGGGATGCAGTATACTATATTATAAATACAGAACGAAAGGGGAACACTCTCTATGCCGCAGGTCAATTCCAAGACCCACCTGTTTGAAGCCATGCCCATCCCCAAGGCGGTGATGGAACTGTCCATCCCCATGGTGGTCACATCCTTGGTAATGGTCATTTACAATCTGGCCGATACCTTCTTTGTCGGTATGCTGAACGATCCGGTGCAGAATGCAGCGGTGACGCTGGCTTATCCTGTGATGCTGGCTTTCAATGCCGTCAATAACCTGTTTGGTGTGGGCACCTCCAGCATGATGAGCCGAAGCTTAGGCCGCGGCGACCACGAAATGGTCCGTACCTCCTCTGCCTTCGGTTTTTACGGCGCGGTATTCAGCGGCCTTGCCTTTGCATTGGCCTGCACAGTTTTCAAAACGCCCCTGATGCACCTGCTGGGTGCCGACAGCACCACTTGGCAGGCCACTGCCAACTACATGCTCTGGACTGTCAGCTGCGGCGCCATGCCTGCCATTTTGAACGTGGTGCAGGCCCAGATGGTCCGTGCGGAGGGCGCTTCCCTTCACGCCAGCATCGGCACCATGTCCGGCTGTATTCTCAATATCCTGCTGGACCCCATTTTCATCCTTCCTTGGGGCCTCAACATGGGCGCTGCCGGTGCAGGACTTGCCACCTTCCTGTCTAACTGCGCTGCCTGCGGTTATTTCTTCCTGCTGGCCCGCATCAAGAAGGGAAAAACCTTTGTCTGTCTGGATATCCGCAGACTGAAGACCCTGAGCAAGGACGTGGTCTTCGGCATTCTGGGTGTGGGCATCCCTGCCTCCATCCAGAACCTGCTGAACGTCACCGGCTCCACCATCCTTAACAACTTCACCGCCGCCTACGGTGCTTCCGCCGTGGCCGCCATGGGCGTTTCCCATAAGATCAACATGCTGCCCATGCAGATCGCGCTGGGCTTCTCTCAGGGCATCATGCCTCTGGTGAGCTATAACTATGCCAGCGGCAACCGCAAGCGGATGAAGGACTCCATCCTCTTCTCCATGGGCATCATTCTGCCCGCCATGCTGGTCGTCACCGTGGGCTACTGGTTCGGTGCCCCCAGTCTGATCCACCTGTTTATGGACAATCCGGAGATCATCGCCTACGGCTCCAGCTTCCTGCGGGGCATGTGCCTTGGCATGGTGTTTCTGTGCATCGATTTCATGGCGGTGGGCGTGTTCGCCTCTCTCGGCATGGGCAAGTATTCCCTCACCTTTGCCCTTTTACGCAAAGTGGTGCTGGAGATCCCCCTGCTGTTCCTGCTGAACGCCCTGTTCCCCCTGTATGGTCTTGCCTACGCCCAGTGCATTACGGAAGTGATCCTCGCCGGAGCCGCCCTTGTCATGCTGGTGCGGATCTTCCGGCAAACGGCCTGACACACCCAAAATTGTGAAATTTCACAAATCTTTTCCTTCACGGTATTTTTACAAAAAAATTATTGAAAAATGCGAAAAACTGCGGTATAACTATTATGTTGTTTTTTTGATTCTAATCCGACCGTGGCTTGCCCGGCCGGGGAAATGAGGTAATCATATGGAAAGAAAAGTCGGAACCATTTCCAGAGGCATCCGCTGCCCCATCATCCGTGAGGGTGACGATCTGGTAGAGATCGCTGTCAACAGCGTTCTGGAAGCAGCCCAGAGCGAAGGCTACGAGATCCGCAACCGTGACGTTGTGGCACTGACCGAGTCCATCGTGGCCCGTGCACAGGGCAACTACGCATCTGTGGATGCCATCGCCGCCGATGTCCGCGCCAAGCTGGGCGGTGAGACCGTCGGTGTCATTTTTCCCATCCTGTCCCGCAACCGTTTCGCCATCTGCCTGCGCGGTATCGCCCGTGGCTGCAAGAAGGTGATCCTGATGCTGAGCTACCCCTCCGACGAGGTGGGCAACGAGCTGGTTTCTCTGGACAAGCTGGACGAGGCCAAGGTCAATCCTTTCTCCGATGTTCTGACGCTGGAGCGCTACCGCGCCCTGTTCGGCGAGAATCTGCACCCCTTCACGCTGGTTGACTATGTGCAGTACTACTCCGATCTGGTCCGGGAAGAGGGCGCAGAGGTAGAGGTCATCTTCGCCAACGACTGCCGCGTGATCCTGGATTACACCAAGAATGTTCTGACCTGCGACATCCACACCCGTGCCCGTTCCAAGCGTCTGCTGTGGGGTGCCGGTGCAGAGCGCGTCTGCGGTCTGGACGATATCCTCACCGCTCCCGTGGACGGCAGCGGCTGCAACGAGAAGTACGGCCTGCTGGGCTCCAACAAGTCCACCGAGGGCATGGTCAAGCTGTTCCCCAGAGACTGCACCGCACTGGTCAAGGACATTCAGGCCAAGTTCCTGGAGAAGACCGGCAAGCTGGTGGAGGTCATGGTCTATGGCGACGGCGCATTTAAGGACCCCGTTGGCAAGATCTGGGAGCTGGCTGACCCCGTGGTCTCCCCTGCCTACACCGCAGGTCTGGAGGGCACTCCCAACGAGCTGAAGCTGAAGTATTTGGCTGACAACGACTTTGCAAACCTGTCCGGCGCTGATCTGAAGGCCGCTATTGAAGGCGCCATCCGTGCCAAGGGCGACCTGTCCGGCTCCATGGCCTCTCAGGGCACCACCCCCCGCCGCCTGACCGACCTGATCGGTTCTCTGTGTGACCTGACCTCCGGCTCCGGCGACAAGGGCACCCCCATCATCCACATTCAGGGTTATTTCGATAACTATACCAGCTGATAACCGGATACAAATACAGCGGCGTGGAGATTCCACGCCGCTGTTTCCATGTAGGGGCGATTCGTAAATCGTCCCTGCAATACAGCTTTTAATGTAACAACATCACTTACAGTTTTCTAATTTTGGTGTATCCTATAAAAAACGAAAAAGGAGGAATCTCTATGCAATATCTCATTTCCTTTTTAGAGGGCATCATCACCTTTATTTCCCCCTGTTTGCTGCCCATGCTGCCGATCTACATTTCCTATTTTGCCGGCGGCGGGGAGCGGACCACAGGAAAGACCCTGCGTAATGCCTCCGGCTTTGTGCTGGGCTTTACGATCCTTTTCGTAGCCATGGGCGCGCTGGCCGGAACGCTGGGCAGTTTTTTGACCCGGTACCAGACGCTGGTAAATCTGCTGTGCGGCGGCATCGTGATCCTGTTCGGCCTGAACTATATGGGTGTGCTGAAGCTGAACCTGTTTCAGGGCATTGGCCGCAGCATGGCGCAGCAGGAACTGGGCTTTTTCTCCTCTGTGCTGTTTGGCATGGTCTTCTCCATCGGCTGGACCCCCTGCGTCGGCGCTTTTCTTGGCTCTGCCCTGATGCTGGCCTCCCAGCAGGGCCATGTACTGGAGGGTATGGGCATGCTGCTGTGCTACTCACTGGGCCTCGGTATCCCCTTCCTGTTCAGCGCAGTGCTCATTGACCGGCTGAAGGGTGCCTTCAACTGGATCAAGGCCCATTATGACATCGTCAACAAGATCTGCGGCGGTGCGCTGGTGCTTATCGGCATCCTCATGGCCACCGGAACGCTGGGTAAACTTTTGGCTGCTTTGAGCTGATCTGTACCGTAGGGCGGGCTGCCCTCAGCCCGCCGCAACTTTCATCCTGCTGCACGGCGGCTTGAGGGCAAGCCGCCCTACTGAGAGAAGGGAGCAACGTTATGGAAAAAACCTATAAATTCTTAAAGCTATTGATCTGGGTACTGGCCTTTGCAGTGGTCATCGCCGGTGCCTACCTGCTGTACAATAATCTGAGCGGTCAGGTATCTCTGGGCGGCATTGCCACAGTCCCCGCCGCCACAGAAGCGTCCACTGTACCGCAGGACCCCGCTGCGGAAACGGAAGCGCAGGGCAGTCTTGCCCCGGATTTTACTGTCTATGACTTTGACGGCATCGCCCACAGGCTGTCAGATTTCCGTGGAAAGCCGGTGATCCTGAACTTCTGGGCCAGTTGGTGCGGTCCCTGTGTCAGCGAAATGCCGGAATTTCAGAAGTTCTATGAAGCCTATGGTGAGCAGATCCATTTCGTTCTGGTAAATCTCACCGACGGCCATCAGGAAACTGTGGCATCCGCCTCGGAGTTCCTGACAAAGCAGGGTTACACCATGCCGGTCTATTATGATACGGATATCGATGCCGCCATGCAGTACGGCGTCAGCGCCGTGCCGGTGAGCTATTTTATCGATGCCGAGGGCTATTTCGTGGCATGGGCACAGGGTGCCCTGTCCGAAGATATGCTCCAGCAAGGCGTGGATCTGCTGCTGGCGTAAATGATTGTTTCGAAATGGATTCGTGGTCTTTCCCCTACAAACATAAAACAGCCCCCGGAATTGCTCCGGGGGCTGAAACCGTATTCTCTTACAGGGCAGCCTTGATCTTCTCGATCATGGCGGCGTACTCTTCCTCGGTCAGGTAGGTCTTGCCGGGGTTCATGGCGAAGGGGGTGCCCCACTCGAACTCGCCCTGATACTTGGGGACCAGATGGAAGTGCAGGTGGCAACCGCCGTCGCCGTAGGCGCCGTAGTTGACCTTATCGGGGGAGAAGGCCTTGTGGATGGCGTTTGCTGCGGTGGCAACGTCCTCGAAGAACAGTGCCCGCTCCTCAGCAGAGATGTTCACCAGCTCGGAAACGTGATCCTTGTAAGCCACGATGACACGGCCGGGATGGCTCTGCTCCTTGAACAGGATCAGCTGGGAAACCTTCAGGTCACAGATCTTGATGCCGAAGCCAGCCAGAATCTCGCCGCCCATGCAGTAGCCGCAATTGCAATCTTTCATAGTAATTACCTCTTTCGTGTTATTTTGGTGTTTATAGCTTGAATAATAGTACCACATAACCCAAATTCGGTCAAGATAATCACAGCATTCTTGTGAAAAGTGCTGTGATGCAGGCAAAAAAACTGTAAAAAATGCTTTCCTCCCGGTCTGCGCTGTGGTATAATATGACATAGAAAGAAAGGGAGGGATCGGGATGAAATACATTCTGACAATCATTCTTGGGTATCTTCTGGGCTGCTCCAGCATGGCTTATTATATCGGCAAGGCAAAAAAGAAGGACATCCGCACCGCCGGCAGCGGTAATCTGGGTGCATCCAATGCCACGGTTCTCTTCGGCTGGGGTGCCGGTGTGGCTGTGGCACTTCACGATATCGGCAAGGCCGTCATCGCGGTATTTGCCGCAAAATGGCTGTTCCCGGAGCTGGAATACGCGGGCGCGGCAGCCGGTGTAGCCTGCGTGCTGGGCCACATCTTCCCCTTCTATCTGGGCTTCCGGGGCGGCAAGGGCTTAGCCTCCTACTTTGGCATGACGCTGGCCCTGAACTGGAAGCTAGCACTGATCGTGGGTGCTGTCATCGTGCTGGCAACCATCATTACAGATTTCATTTCCGTAGGTGCCCTCAGCAGCATCGTGGTAGCACCGGCATACACCTTCTTCACCACCCACAACCTGATTCTGGTGGCGATCCTTTGCGTTGCCACGCTGGTGATGTTCTTCAAGCATTGGGAAAACATCGTCCGCATCGCCAAGGGCGAGGAAATCGGCCTGAGAAGGACCGCCAAAGGCGCGGACCGCATTGATAAATAAAAGTGACTCCCCTTGAGGGTCTTGTCATTACGTTAACAGGATTGCCCGGTGCGGATATATCCGCACCGGGCAGTTTCCACAATTGGGCGTTTGGTTGCTTACGCTCAGTTTTCGGTGGGGCCGGTTGAGATATATCTCAACCCTACATCGGATTCCTTTACTTAGTGACATTGCCCTTGAGGGGAGGCTTTTTTCATTTTAAACCGCCACAGGCGGTCCTGATCCTCCTGACTGGCATAACCGATGCCCACCCGCTTGTCTAAGGCGATCTCACACCGGAAGCCATCATCCTCGATCCAGAGTTCCTCGGAATCCACGGCGCTTTTCCTGTTCAGTTCTCCGGTGATCCCCAAGCGCTTCGTCAGCTTCCCGGGACCCTCTGCATCCACACAGGCACGGATCAGAACGCCTTGCGGGTCATCCACATCGCCCGTGATGATGTTCAGCAGCCAGTGAACACCGTAGCAGAGGTAGACATAGATGGTCCCGGCATCGGCATACAGCACCTCTGTCCGCTTGGTGCGGCCCTTGTGGGCATGACAGGCGGTATCCGCAACACCGCAGTAGGCCTCCGTTTCCGAAATGCGAAGCCGCTGACCCTTGTGGACCAGCACTTTACCCACTAGCTCCGGTGCCACCTCCAGACAGGGACGGTGGTAAAATTCATAGGATAGTCGCATAACATCAACTCCTTTTCTGTAGTATACCACAAAAAGATGCCATGCGGAAGCAAAATATAGATGGACATGCCATTGTAGGGCGGGGTCATGACCCCGCC
>JAFSCK010000009.1 GCA_017436785.1 Oscillospiraceae bacterium
CTGACGCAGGCTCCCGTATCGGCTACATCGATCTGGCTGCAGCCAACGATGCTATCTGTATCGCCCTGTGCTCTGCCGACGGCATTGCAAAGGACAACGAAGAGCGCGAAATGCACTGCGACAACATGCTGGAGCGCGGTATGGCTCTGGGCATGGATGCCACCGACCTGTGGTTCGACCCCCTGTTCCTGGTCGTCAAGGGCATGCAGGACAAGCAGATGGAGGTTCTGGAGGCTATCAAGATGTTCTCCGACAAGGGTCTGAAGTCCACCGGCGGTCTGTCCAACAACTCCAACGGCGCACCCAAGGAAGTCCGTCCCATCATGGACGCTACTCTGGTTGCCATGTGCATGATGCAGGGTCTGACCTCCGCAATCGTCAACCCCAACGACCGTCGCCTGATGGAGACCATCAAGTCCTGCGACATCTTCAAGAACCACGTCCTGTACTCCGACTCCTACCTGGATCTGTAAGTCTCGGACCGGTTGCTTGAAATAGATGTCATTGCGAGGAGGGCGTAGCCCGACGTGGCAATCCCCATGAATCTTAGGAGATTCCCACACCAGTGTGTGCACTGGTTCGGAATGACAGAATAGAAATACCCGTGACCGGGAGGAATTTTCCTCCCGGTCATTTATTTTTACAAAATGGATTGCCAATGAGAGGAATCTTTTGTATAATTACGTTGACGCATCATGTCCACGATCCATGTCATTGCGAGGAGCGCAGCGACGTGGCAATCTCTATTTCATAATCGAAAGGAATTCATATATGAACCCATGGCAGGAAATACTGACCGCTGCCATTTTGATCGCTATATTTGTATCTATTCGAACTGCGCTGCACAGGCGGCGGGACCGGAAATACCGGGATGCCCTGCGGAAGCTGGAGCTGGTTTTGCAGCCCCGGGAAAGCATCAAGGTCATTCTGCCCCAGAAAAAGGGGCGCATCATCCTGACCTCTAAGCGGGTGCTGTTTGAAACATCTCAGGGCTTCACCGCCGTACCCATCAAGACCATTAAGCGTGTGCAGGGCAATAACGAAAAGGGAAACCGTACCACCTCCATCCCCAAAATGGTGTCCCTCACCATCAAGGCGGAGCAGGAGCATACCATAAAAAACGATTGCCCCGAGTTTGAAGCCTTTGCAAAGCAGCTCATCAAAAAAACTACAAAGAAAAAGCCTGATCGTAAGGCGGGGTCATGACCCCGCCCTACAGAAGCACTATGGGAGGGATGGATATGTCATGGAAAAAGAAGCTGTTAGCCATCCTTGCGGTTCTGCTTCTCCTTGGGTGTGATTATCTGTACTGGACGGTGGAATTGCCGCTGGCGGATAAGCTGCCGGAGGCGGTTCAGAATACCATGGGTGTCCAGCTGTTTTATTATGACGACTTTTTTACTTCCAGAGAGGTCACGGTGGAGCAGGAAGCTGTGGCGGACATCCTGAATGCACTGGAGGGGACTGCAGTCACCCGCTGTCCAAAGTTCGGCACTATGAGCCAGCCCTTTTTCTATCTGTACCTGCATTATCCCAACGGCTATACAAGGTTGCTCGTGGTGGAAAATGGGGATATTTCCGCAGACCCGGATATGGATAGTGACCGCCGTATCTATTTTGACGGCGGAGAGGAACTGTTTCAGGCGTTGCTGCCATTGACAGAGCAAGATATGCCATGATCTGACATGGCAATGAAATCAAAAAGGATGGGACACATGTTGAAAAAGTGGGATACCAATAGAAAAATTACGGCATTGGTATATGGTGCGATTTTCCTGATTATATTTTTATGCAATTTTTTAACACCTTATCTGGTGGATGACTTTAACTATCGGTTGAGTTTTGCAACGAAGGAACCTCTGGAAAGTGTGTGGGAAATCATTCCGTCCATGGCTGCGCATGCACAGAGCATGAACGGACGTTTGACGGCACATTCCTTAGTGCAATTATTTATGTTGATGCCGAGAATTGTGTTCGACTTGGTCAATTCCGGAATGTTCTGCCTGCTGATCTGGCTGATTACAGGATATGCATCCAAAGAACGCAGTAATTTACTTGCGATTGCTGCTTTCTGTGCAATTTGGCTGTATGAGCCTGCCTTTGGCGAAGTAAACCTGTGGCAGGATGGCGCGATCAACTACATGTGGAGCACAGTTGTGATGCTGATCTATCTAAAGCCCTTTGTTCGGCTTTATCTGGATGGAAACAGTGGATTGGATAATGCGGCTGCTAAGCTGGGGTTCCTAATCTTTTCTGCACTGGCAGGCAGTTATTCGGAAACGAGCTCTGCAGCGGCGGTGTTTATCGCGTTCCTGCTGGTAGGAATATCTGCGTGGGATGCTGGCTGGAAGATAAATTGGTATGCAGCGATATCTGTGGCCGTGGCAGCAGTGGGATATCTGACGATTTACATGGCACCGGCCCAATGGGTAAATAAAAGTACGGAATTATCCTTCAAGACATTACTAAATCATTTTGAAACTGCGACGCAAATGTATACCACCTTTGGGATTTTGGCAGCTGCCGCCGTGGTTTTCCTTGTTGTAAATCTGTCTGAACTTGCAGAAAAAAAGACGATCCTCTTGGGGATGGTATTTGCGGCAGGATCGCTGGCAGCAAACTATATTATGATTTTTGCAGGCTATTATCCCGAACGGTCTGCGGCAGGTGCCTTTGTTCTGCTGCTGACGGTGTTGGCGATTTGGGTATCACCGATATTGAAGGCTGGTTCGTGGCGAACAGCAGTTGTGAGCGCAATGGCGGTAATGATGCTGGCAACATTTCCTGCACTGGTCTCGGGTGTGAAAGATGTGGCAACTACGTATTTGCGTATTACCGAGAATGAACGCCTGATTTATGCGTGCAGGGATCAGGGGATTGTCCATGTGGAAGTGCCGATGATCAGTCCAAATACAAAATACAGTGCGTTGTATGGTGCAAAGTATTTAGATATGGAAGATAGATATTCATGGCCGAATGATTCCATGTCGGTATATTATGGCGTAGAATCCATTCTGGGTGTGCCAAGAGTTGCAGAAGAACCGTAAAAGAATGCGTATATTCAGCCAAATGGCTCTATATAAATTATGTTAACTAGAAAATTTGGGAGGAATTACACATGAGCGTATTAACTGACCTGATTTATGGCGGCTCCAATGCCGTTGCCGGCCTGACCGAAGGCGCTGTCAATGATGCCATTGCAAAGTATGGCGCAGACAAGGAAATCAGCTTCCCCGATACTGCCTATTATTTCCCCACGATTTACGCTGCCACCGGCGTGAAGGTGAAGACACTGGGTGATCTGACCGCCTGTGTGGGCGTGCTGAAGAGCCTCATCACCAATCAGGAGGACTTGGGTCAGGCATTGAATGCCGGTCTTGCTACCGCTGTGGGCGCTGAGATCATCGAGGGCCTGAAGTACGTGGAGGGCGGCAATCCCTATGAAAATGAGTCCGGCATCGGCTTTGTTCCCGATCCCATCATCCGCTCTCTGGGTGTGCCGCTGGTCACTGGCGATATCCCTGGCGTTGCTGTTGTGCTGGGCAAGGCAGAGAATGCAGCGGATGTTGTGAATGTGGTGAAGGATTACCAGTCCAAGGGCATCATGACCTTCATGGTGGGTGATGTCATCGAGCAGTGCATGGACGGCGGCGTGAAGATGGGTCTGGAATTCCGTGTCATCCCTCTGGGCCATGATGTAACCAGCGTCATCCATGTCGTCACCGTGGCCATCCGTGCGGCCCTGATCTTCGGCAATGTGAAGCCCGGCGATCTGGCAGGCCTGCTGACTTACACCAAGGAGCGCGTTCCCGCCTTTGTCAACACCTTCGGCGCCATCGATGCTGTTGTGGTTTCCGCCGGTGCCGGCGCCATCGCACTGGGCTTCCCTGTTGTGGTGGACATCGATCTGGGCGAGAATCAGGTTCCCGGTGCGCTGGAATCCGTCTGTGACCATGCCGAGACCGTGAAGAAGTCTCTGGAGCTGCGCTCCATCAAGATCAAGGTGAAGGAACTGCCCATCCCTGTGGCTTTCGCTGCCGCCTTCGAGGGTGAGATTATCCGCAAGTCCGACATGCACAACGAGTTCTGGTCCTCCAAGAATCCCACCGCTGAGCTGGTGGTTATGCGGGATATGAACGAGATCGAGGATCACAAGATCACCATCGTCGGCCCCGATCTGGCAGATGCCAAGGAACTGGCTCTGGCTACTTACGTGGAAGTCGCCGGCAAGAAGATGCAGGTGGACTTCGAGTCTGTTATCGAAAGAAAGTTCCACGCATGGTTTAACTATATGGAAGGTGTCATGCACACCGGCCAGCGCAATCAGGTCCGTGTCCGTGTTTCCAATGCCGCCTTTGAGGCCGGTCTGAACCTCAAGCATTTTGCTGAGGTCCTTTATGTCATGATCATGGACGAGTTCGACGCAGTCGTGGACAAGTGCCAGATCACCCTGATCACCGACGCTGCCGAGGCAGGCAAATTCCGGGATGAGATGGCAATGCCCCGCTATGCTGCCCGTGACGAGCGTCTGGATTCCATGACCGACGAGTCTGTGGACCGCTACTATACCTGCATTCTGTGCCAGTCCTTCGCCCCCGCCCACTGCTGCGTGGTTACTCCCGAGCGTCTGGGCCTGTGCGGTGCCGTTTCTTGGCTGGATGCCAAGGCTACCAATGAGCTGGATCCCAATGGTCCCTGCCAGCCCATCTTCAAGGAAGGCTGCACCGACGAGCGCACCGGCCGCTATGCAAGTGTTGACAAGGCAGTATTTGATTCCACCCACGGCGCAGTTGAGAGCGTGACTTTGTACTCCATTCTGGAGGATCCCATGACCTCCTGCGGCTGCTTTGAGTGTATCTGCGGCATCGAGCCTATGTCCAACGGCTTCATCGTGGTCAACCGGGAATTTAAGGGCATGACCCCTGCCGGCATGACCTTCGGCGAGCTGGCCTCCTGCACCGGCGGCGGTGTTCAGACCCCCGGCTACATGGGCCATGGCCGTCACTTCATCTCCTCCAAGAAGTTCATCTCCGCCGAGGGCGGCATCGAGCGTATCGTCTGGATGCCCAAGGAGCTGAAGGACGATGTGGGCGAGCGGCTGAACAAGACTGCCAAGGAGCTCTATGGCATCGACAACTTCACCGATTTCGTTGCCGATGAGACCATCACCACCGACTGCGAAGAGCTGCTGAACTGGCTGACGGAGAAGAACCACCCCGTTCTGGGCATGGAGCCTCTGATGTAAGCGGCGAGCAGCCGCTGGCAATGCGAGCCTTCGGTGCGGCAATTGCCGTAACACCACTGGGTGGTCAGCCCGGTTCGTTATTGCAATCATAGAAAGGAAAAAACGGTAGGGGAGGGGCATTGCCCCTCCCGCGCAGAGCGTCATTGCGTACTGATTGCAATCTGCTGTGCACCAAACGCTTGTCATTCTGAGCGGCGCGCGGCAGAGTCGAAGAATCTTCGTACTACCATAACTGCTGTGCAGATACGATGGTGCGAAGATCCTTCGACTCGTTTCACTCGCTCAGGATGACAAATCTGTACATAGACTGAAAGGAACTTCCACAAATGAAAGTAACCTTCCAAATCGAGGGTGCTGCCCCTGTAATCATCGAATGCAACCTTGGCGACAACCTGCTGGAGCTGGCACGGCGGGGCAATGTGGCCATCGATGCCCCCTGCTCCGGTAACGGCTCCTGCGGCAAGTGCCGGGTAAAGCTCATCGAAGGGGAACTGGACTCTCTGAAAAGCCGCCATGTTTCCGAGGAAGAATGGGAAGCAGGCTGGCGCTTGAGCTGCAACTCCAAGGTGCTCTCCGACTGCACCGTGTTCGTGCCGGACATTGCCAGCGCTTACCAGAGCCGCATGAAGACGGCAGACCTGTCTTCTCCTAAGGAGATCGCCATTTTTGAGGATTGCCAGAATCACTTAAGAGAAAGCGGCATCCATTTTGTCAACAATTTCCGTTCCGTTGTCATCACCATGGCAGAGCCTACGCTGGATGACACCATGCCCGATAATGAGCGCTTTACTTGGGCCGTTCAGGAGGCGCTGGGGGTGGAGAAGGTCCACATCCCTTACACCGTCATGGTACGGCTGGCCTCGACCCTGCGGGAGCATGGCTTTACCGTCTGCGTCAAGGGTGAATTGGACGGAGATACCTTCCGCTGCATGGAAATCTGCGGACCGGAGGATACCGCCATTGTGGGCTGCGCCATCGATATCGGCACCACCACGGTCACCATGGTCTTTACCGACCTGACCTCCGGAAAGCTGTTGGCCAAGGGCTCCTCCGGCAATGGCCAGATCCGCTACGGTGCCGACGTTATCAACCGCATCATTGAGCAGGGCCGCAGCGGCGGCAAGGCCAAGCTGCAAAACGCCATTATCAAGGAGACCTTGAATCCCATCATTGCCAGCCTCTGCAAGTCTGCCGGGATCTCTGCCCGGAGCATCCTGCGGCTGAGCGTGGGCTCCAACACCACCATGAACCACCTGCTGCTGGGTGTGGATGCAGAGCCTGTCCGAATGGAGCCCTATATTCCCAGCTTCTTTGCGTGGGAAGGCTTGCTGGCAGGAGATCTGAAGCTGCCCGCCAATCCGCTGGCCCCTGTTCTCATTGCGCCCAATATCGGCTCCTATGTGGGCGGCGATATCACCGCCGGTACGCTGGCCTCCGGGATCTGGGACAAGGACGAGATGAGCCTGTTTATCGACCTTGGCACCAACGGCGAGCTGGTCTTCGGCAACCGTGACTTCCTCATGTCCTGTGCCTGCTCCGCCGGTCCTGCCTTTGAGGGCGGCGATATTTCCAGCGGTATGCGCGCCACCGACGGCGCTGTGGAAGCCTGCGTCATTGATAAGGACACCATGGAGCCCACGCTGGAGATCATTGGCGACCCGGGCCAGAAGGTGGTAGGCATCTGCGGCAGCGGTATCATTGACATGATCTCCGAGCTGTTCCGCTGCGGCATCATCAATGCCAAGGGCCTGTTCGTCCGGGAGGGCAGACGGATTCTCCGGGATGAGCATGGCATGGGCCGCTATGTGGTGGCGTTCCCTGAGGAATCCGAGACGGCACGGGAAGTCAGCCTCAACGAGGTAGACATCGATAACTTCATCCGTGCAAAGGGTGCCATCTTCTCTGCTATTGATACGCTGCTGCAAAGTGTAGATATGACGCCGGATTGCATTGACAAGGTCTATGTTGCCGGCGGCATCGGTTCCGGCATCAACATGCACAATGCAGTGAATATCGGTATGTTCCCCGATGTGGAGCTGGAAAAGTTCCAGTACATCGGCAACTCTTCCCTGACCGGTGCTTATGCCATGGTGGTCAGTGACGAGGCAAATGCCAAGTGCGCCGAGGTGGCGGCCAATATGACCTATCTGGAGCTGAGTACCTATCCCGGTTATATGGACTCCTTCGTGGCAGCCTGCTTCCTGCCCCATACGGACCGCAGCCTGTTCCCCCACAGTGTGCAGGAGATGTGATATGCTTAGCGGAAAACAGCACCATATTGCCATTATCTGCTCCGATTACGAAAAAGCCCGGGAATTTTATATCGAAAAGCTGGGCTTTGAACTGTACCGGGAAGTTTACCGTCCGGCACAGAAGGACTACTTACGGATGCTCCGCTTAGGAGACACCGTCATTGAGCTGTTTATCCGGCCCGATGCTCCCCAGCGGGTCAACAACCCGGAGGCACAGGGCCTGCGGCACCTTGCCTTCCATGTGGAGGACATCGAACCCGTGGCAGCGTGGCTGAACAGCCGCGGCATCGAAACGGAGCCCATCCGGGAGGACCCCTATAACGGAGGCCGCTTTACCTTCTTCAAGGACCCGGACGGGCTGCCGCTGGAATTGCACGAATGATTCGTACAGAGCATATTGTAGGGCGGGGTCATGACCCCGCCGAGCAGCCTCTGTTTATTACCTAGGTGTAGGCGATGAAGGGGGCCGGCATTCTGCACAGAATCAAGCTGGCAGAAAAATGTAGTGTGGTCGGCGGGGTCATGACCCCGCCCTACAGTAATAAATAAAGGAGAAAAACGTATGATTCTGGAAAACCTGCATCATCTGGCCATCGTGGTCTCTGACTACGAGAAGTCCAAGGATTTTTATGTAAATAAGCTGGGCTTTGAAGTGATCCGGGAGGAGCACCGTCAGCCTCAGAACGATATCAAGCTGGAGGTCCAGCTGGGCAACTGCATGATCGAGATCTTCGGCAAGAAGGAGCCGGAGCCTAATCATGGCAAGCCCACCCGCTGCGGTGTGTGGCATGTCTGCTTCCATGCTCCCGAGCTGGAGAAGACCATTGCGGAGCTGAACGCCGTGGGCATCCCCACCGACCCCATTATGGTCAATGCCTCCAACGGCAAGCGGATCTGCTTCTTCTATGATCCTGACGGCCTGCCTCTGGAGCTCCACGAGTAAGCAGGTATGCACCTGCAGGCAGTACGAGCCTGGGGCCTGACCGGATGACCAACACCTATGGGTGGGCAGCCCGGTTCGGCACTGCTGTGAAAATTAGATAGTAAAAGGAAACAGAAAACAAATGCAAATCGAAAACCACAAGGAAGAAGTACCCTTTGCCCATTATGAGGAAAAGTTCCGCGCTTTGGATCCTGCTGAGGTTATGGCGCGGCTGCAGGCTGTGACTTGGGATGGCGCAGAATTTACGGTGGCGCTGCTGGGCCGCAGTTTTGCCATTACCCATCCTGATTACGCCATCCGGGCCTTGGACGGCGGGAAGCTGCCGCCTCTGCCTACCCAGACCTTCCTGCTGCGCTACCTGCTGGAAAGCCGGGATGTTGCTTGGACGGGGGAGTGGAAGACCTTCCGGGAAATGCCCTGGGGCGAAATGTACATCAAGCCCTACACCGGCCGTTGTCTGACCCGGGCAGCCTTCACCTTCGGTACCCGGGTGGCGGCATTCAAGGCGGCCGCGGAAAAAATGGGTGCAGAGCCGGTAAAGCACGGTGATGCAGGCTACCGGTTCGACCTGATCGGCGGCTATCAGATGCAGATCCTTGTCTGGGAGGGCGACGACGAATTTCCGCCCAATGCCCAGATCCTGTACTCCGACAATTTCGCCGACGGCTTCGCTGCCGAAGACCGGGTGGTGGCAGGCGATATCCTGATCTCCACCATTAAGAGCTATATGTGAAAGGATACCCTCCCCGATGCCGGGGAGGGTATTTTGCGGTAAATCGTAATTTATCGCGCTGTATCGAACATTGCATGTCATTGCGAGGAGGGCGAAGCCCGACGTGGGACCGAAGGGAATGCCTGTGGTGCAATCCCCTGCAAGTTTCCGGAATGTATTGTTTCAAGTTTCTGCGCGGATTTTTGAAGGGGATTGCCACACCAGTCTGCGGACTGGTTCGCAATGACAGCCATCTTTCGACAGACCGATAAATGCCCATTTGCGACTTTAGAAAAGTTCAAAATTGAACAAAATAATTCTTGACAAATTTGCAATCTGATGCTATACTTTAATTGTTCAAAAACGAACTATATGGAGGCAGAAGAGATGAAGAAAATGCCGATTCAGGATTATAATTATTTTGACACCATGGCAAAGGCTCAAAAGGGCTATGCTCGGTTGATGGACCCGATTTGCAGAAAGTGGAATCTGACCCGCAATGAGCTGGATGTGATGCTGTTTCTGGCCAACAATCCGGAATATGACCGGGCGGTAGACATTGTTCAGAACCGGGGATTGTCCAAAAGCCATGTTTCCCTGTCCATCACCAATTTGGAGAGCCGGGGAATGCTGACCCGCACGGAGGACACCGCAGACCGTCGGACAGTGCATCTGAAGCTGACGGCAAAGGCAAATGAGGCTGTCCGGCAGGGACAGCTGGCGCAGAAACGCTTCTTTACCTATCTCCATCAGGGGGTAACGCAGGAGCAGATCGACCTGATGATGGATTTCGCCCGAAAAGTCGGTGAAAACATCAAAAATATTGAGGAAGTTATTGAGTAACCTTGTGAAATAGTTCTAAATAAAACAGATGACAATCTGATGATATAGACGTATAATGAATGTAAACACAAAACGAAAGGGGTCCATAATCATGGCAAAAGCAGAAAAACCCAAGCAGGATATGGGTACCGGCTCCGTCAAAAAGCTGATGGTGCAGATGGCGGTTCCCGCACTGGTTGGTCAGGTGGTCAACCTCCTGTATAACATCGTTGACCGAATCTACATCGGCCACATTCCCGAAATCGGCGGTCTGGCGCTGACGGGCGTTGGCCTGTTCACCCCCATTCTGATGCTGATCACCGCCTTCTCCATGCTGGCCGGCGCCGGCGGTGCACCCCGGGCTGCCATTGCCATGGGTCAGGGCGACAAGGAACGGGCAGAGAAGATCGTTGGCAACTGCTTCACAGTGCTGATGATTCTGGCTGTGATCCTGACCACGGTCTTCTACTTTACCTGCCCCACGCTGCTGCGGTGGTTCGGCGCTTCGGATGCTACCCTGCCTTACGCCGTGGAATATGGCCGGATCTATGTTCTGGGCAGCGTCTTCGTGCTGATCACCATGGGTATGAATACCTTTATCACCACCCAGGGCTTTGCTAAGATCAGCATGCTGACCACTGTCATCGGTGCCGGTATCAACATCATTCTGGATCCCATCTTGATCTTCGGTCTGAACATGGGTGTTAAGGGTGCTGCCATTGCTACCGTGTGCTCTCAGGCAGTCAGCGCCATCTGGATCCTGATGTTCCTTACCGGTAAGAAGACCTTCCTGAAGCTGCAGCCCAAGAATCTGATGCTGGTCCCCTCTGTGATTCTGCCTTGCTTGGGCTTGGGTATTTCCAGCTTCATCATGGTTTCTACCGAGTCCATCCTGTCCATCTCCTTCACCACCTCCCTGTCCCGCTACGGCGGTGACGTGGCCGTCGGTGCTATGACGGTCCTGACCTCCATCAACCAGCTGATCACCATGCCCCTGTCCGGTGTCTGTCAGGGCGGCCAGCCTCTGATCAGCTACAACTACGGTGCTAAGAAGTTTGACCGTGTTAAGGAAGCCTTCTTCTGCCAGTTTGGTGTCTGTGTTGCCTATACCACCGTGTTCTGGCTGCTCATCATGCTGATGCCCAATACCTTTGCAGGTATCTTTACCAGCGATATGGCACTGGTGGATTACACCGCTTGGGCACTGCGGATCTTCCTGGCCTGCGGCTTCTCCGTTGGCTTCCAGATTAGCTGCCAGCAGGCCTTCATGGCACTGGGTCAGGCCAAGATCAGCCTTATCATGGCGCTGCTGCGTAAGGTGTTCCTGCTGATCCCCCTGATTTTCATCCTGCCCAACTTCTTTGCAGACAAGGCCTTTGCCGTGTTCCTTGCAGAGCCTGTTTCCGATATCATCGCCGCTGCCGTCACCACCTTCATGTTCTTCCGCTTCTTCATCAAGATGCTGAAGGAAGGCAAGGCTGCCCAGCAGCAGTAAGAACTACTGTGAACGCCGCACCCACAAGGGTGCGGTGTTTTTTTAAAAGAATGTCATTGCGAGGAGCGAAGCGACGTGGCAATCCCCTCCAGAGGTCCTGTAGGACCATAAAATGATACCGTCCGGAAATATAGTGGGGATTGCCACGTCGCTTCGCTCCTCGCAATGACAGTTGTGTCTGAAAATAAATTCGTAAACTTCACCAAATATATTGCATTCTTTTTGTCGAAGTGCTATAATATTTAGTTGAGGGTTTATGTTATTTCACGTCACAAAAGGAGACTTTTTATATGGTATCTCAGGAGAATATCCGCAATATTGCCATTATTGCCCACGTTGACCACGGCAAGACCACGCTGGTGGACGAGCTGCTGAAGCAGGGCGGCATTTACCGGGAAAATCAGGCAACGCAGGACCGGGTCATGGACTCCGGCGATCTGGAACGGGAGCGCGGCATCACCATTCTGGCCAAGAACACCTCCGTCCACTATAAGGACTACAAGATCAACATTGTCGATACCCCGGGCCACGCCGACTTCGGCGGCGAGGTGGAGCGTATTTTAAAGATGGTCAACGGCGTCATCCTGCTGGTGGATGCTGCTGAGGGTCCCATGCCCCAGACCCGCTTCGTGCTGCAGAAGGCACTGGAGCTGGGTCACAAGGTCATCGTTGCTGTCAACAAGATCGATAAGCCCGATGCCCGCATCGAGGAGGTCATGGACGAGGTTCTGGAGCTGCTGCTGGATCTGGACGCCACCGACGAGCAGTTCAACAGCCCCACTGTCTTCTGCTCCGGCCGTCAGGGCACTGCCGCCTACTCTCCCGACGAGGTAGGCAAGGATCTGACCCCTCTGTTCGAGACCATCATCAATTATATCCCTGCCCCTGCCGGCAATCGGGAAGAGCCCCTGCAGCTGCTGGTTTCCTCCATCGACTACAATGAATATGTGGGCCGTATCGCTGTGGGCCGTGTGGAGCGGGGCACCATCAAAGTCAATCAGGAGGTCACCATCTGCGACTTCCATGATCCCGAGATCAAGCAGAAGGGCAAGGTGGTTGCCCTGTATGAGTTTGACGGTCTGGGCAAGAATCCCATTCCCGAGGCCAGCGCAGGTGAGATTGTGGCCCTTTCCGGTATGGCGGATATCACCATCGGCCGTACCCTCTGCGCCACCGACTGCATCGAGCCCCTGCCCTTCGTGAAGATCAGCGATCCCACCATCGAAATGACCTTTGCCGTCAACGATTCTCCCTTCGCCGGCAAGGAGGGCAAGTATGTCACCTCCCGGAACCTGCGGGACCGTCTGGAGAAGGAGCTGATGAAGGACGTTTCCCTCCATGTCACCGAGCAGGACAACACCGATGCCTTCAATGTGGCAGGCCGCGGCGAAATGCACCTTAGCATCCTCATGGAGACCATGCGCCGGGAAGGCTATGAGTTCTCTGTCTCCACCCCCCGCGTGCTGACCAAGGTCATCGACGGCAAGCTCTGCGAGCCCATTGAACGGATGGTTGCCGACGTTCCCGAGGAGTGCATGGGCGCTGTCATTGAGAAGATGGGCCGCCGGAAGGCCGACCTGCTGGGCATGACCCCCATGGGCAGCCGCTACCGCTTGGAGTTTTTGGTTCCTTCCCGTGGCCTCTTCGGTTATCGCAGCGAGTTCCTGACGGATACCAAGGGCGAGGGCATCATGTCCTCTGTGCTGGATTCCTACGCTCCCATGAAGGGTGAGATCGAGCGCCGTCTGGTGGGCTCCCTCATTGCCCATGAGTCCGGCGAAGCTGTCACCTACGGTCTGGGCGCCGCACAGGAGCGCGGCGCTATGCTGATCGGCCCCGGTACTCCTGTCTATGCCGGTATGGTGGTGGGCATTTGCAGCCGTAATGAGGATATGACGGTTAACGTCTGCAAGCGTAAGCAGCTGACCAATATGCGCGCATCCGGCTCCGACGAAGCCATCCGTCTGGTGCCGCCCAGAGTCATGTCTCTGGAGCAGTGTCTGGAGTTTTTGGCCGATGACGAGCTGCTGGAATGCACTCCCAAGAGCCTGCGCATCCGCAAGCGGGAGCTGGATCACGGAATCCGCATGCGCAACCTGATGAAGAAGCGGGCACAGGAGAACGGCTAAACGAAATGCAAAATGCAAAATGCAGAATGCAAAATGAGATTTCTCTGAGCATTCTGCATTTTTTATAAAGAGGATCGCCTATGAAAAAACTTGTCTTGATTTTTACACTGATCCTTCTGCTGAGCGGCTGCGGGCCTGCGGCAGAGGAACCGGAAACGATGGAAGCGACAGCCGCTTCTACAGAAGCTGTCTTAGCGGAAACGGAGGAAGTGACGTTGCCTGCGGAAACAGCGCCAAGGGAAGAACGGTTCCTGCTGACCTTTGTAGGAGACTGTACCCTTGGCAGCAATCCCATCAATTACTATGCGCCCTTCGGCTTCATCAAGACCGTGGGAGAGGACTGGTCGTATCCCTTCCGGAATATTGGGGGATACTTTCTGGAGGATGAATGCTCCTTTGCCAATTTGGAGGGTGCCCTGTGCGATACGGGCAATCCCATGCAGAAGAAGCATACCTTCCGGGGTCCGGAGGCCTTTGTCCATATCCTGACGGAAAACTCTGTGGAAGCGGTAACGCTGGCCAATAACCACACGCTGGATTATGGCAGCGATGCCTATGACACCACCAGAGAAACGCTGGATGCTGCGGGCATTCCCTATGCGGAGCGGGACAGCGCAGTGTTCATCTCCACCAAAAACGGTCTGACAATCGGTCTTTACGGCATGGTGTACTACAAGCTGGATGTGGAGGACATGACCCGGGAGATCGCCGCTTTGCGGGAAAATGGCTGCGAGCTGGTGATCGTGGCACCCCACTGGGGGGCCGAGGGCAGTTATCAGCCCACCCAGGAGCAGATCGATGTGGGCCATGCCGCCATTGATGCCGGTGCGGATATCGTCTGGGGCTCCCATCCCCATGTTCTGCAGCCCATTGAGGAATACAATGGCGGAGTCATCTACTATTCGCTGGGAAATTTTGTTTTTGGCGGCAATCTGTATCCCAAGGATCTGGATAGCGCCCTGCTGCAGCAGGAAGTGATCCGGGACGAAACCGGGATCCGGCTGGGAGAATTGACCATTGTGCCAGTCAGTGTCAGCTCCATAGAAAAACGGAATAATTTTCAGCCAACTCCCTACGAATCCGGTACGGAAGGCTATGACCGGGTCCTGTCCAAACTGGACGGCAGTTTCTCCGGCCCTAACCTGACCATCGGATAATTCCCCAGAAAAAATAGAAAAAAAGATTGACCAAACCATTTTTTTAGGTTATAATGGTCGGGCATGACTGTGAAAGTCATTTACAATGTGTTGCTGCGGCCTTTTGGCTGTCGAGCATATGAAAAAGAAAAATATAGGAGGTGTAAGTGTTATGAAGCGTACCTACCAGCCCAGCCGTCGTCATTGTTCCAAGGTTCACGGTTTCCGTCAGAGAATGGCTACTTCCAACGGCCGTAAGGTTCTGGCCCGCCGTCGTGCAAAGGGCCGCAAGGTTCTGTCCGCCTGATGCGTTTGCACTGTGGGTCAACACAAGTGAAATAAGCGCCAACAAGCGAAACGGGAGCTACAGCGGGGTGAATGAAACATTCGCCCCGCTCCCTTTTTAGGATGCAATTTTAGCCTCGCAGTAATACTGTAGGGCGGGGTCATGACCCCGCCGATCAGGTATGGACTACAGCTCAGGTATCAAACGACTGTAGACGAGGATTTTTGGGGAATACTGACAGCTCAATGAATTTGAGTGGGTCGGCGGGATCATGACCCCGCCCTACATTGCTTCCACAAAAATTGGGGGGAGAATATCATGAAATTTTCTACCAGCTTAAAGCTCAATCACATATTCCGCCGGCTTTACCACACCAACGGTTATGCAGACGGCTATCTGGTGCTTTACGCCCGGAAGAACCGGACCGAGACGAACCGGGTGGGTATTACCGTCAGCAAGAAGCTGGGGAAAGCCCATGTGCGCAACCGGACCCGGCGGCGCCTGCGGGAGGTCTACCGGCTCAACGAGGATAAGTTCCAGTCTGGCTGGGATATCGTGGTGGTAGCCCGGACCAAGTCCGTGGATGCGGAATTTGGGAAGCTTACCAAGAGCTATCTGGCCCTCGCCAAAAAGGCGGGACTGCTTAAGGAAATGCAGAATGCAGAATGCAAAATGCAAGATTGAAATACATTGCGCATTTTGTATGAAGGATTTTACCATGAAAAAAGTGCTCCTTTCTATCATCCGTTTCTATCAGCGAAATATTTCTCCTTACTTTCCGGCCCGGTGCCGGTTTCGTCCCACCTGCAGTGCCTATGCCATCGAAGCAATCAGCAAATACGGGGCCGTCAAGGGCGGCTGGCTCGCTCTGAAGCGATTCCTGCGCTGCCATCCCTTTTATAAGGGTGATGTTTATGATCCCGTACCGTGACTTCCGCGTTTTCCAAAATTCTAAGGAGGAAAGTCAATGTTTCTCGCATTCCAGTTATCCGATCTGGTCACCGTGCCCTTCGGCTGGCTGCTGGGTCAGCTGTATAATCTGACCAGCAACTACGGTGTTGCCATGATCCTCTTCGCGCTGGTGGTTCAGGCCGTTCTGACCCCCATCAACGCCAAGTCCAAGAAGAATATGATGAAGATGTCCCGTGTCCAGCCCCGGATTCAGGACATTCAGGCCCGTTACAGCGATCCCCAGAAGCAGAATGAGATGCTGCAGAAGCTGTATCAGGAGGAAGGCATCTCCATGGGCGGCGGCTGTCTGTGGAGCTTTGTTCCTCTGCTCATCCTGTTCCCCCTGTTTACCGTTATCCGGGAACCCATGCGCTACATCCTGATGGAATCTGAGGAAATGATCCCCCAGATCATCAACGTCATCAAGGGCTTGGATCCCGACATGTTCTCCAGCAACAACTACTACGATCAGGTTATTGCCGCACAGGCGATTTCTCAGTATGCCACCGAGCTGAAGGCTGCCATCCCCACCATCAGCGAGGCAACTCTGGAGGGCATCAACTTCAACTTCCTTGGCATCAATTTGGGTGCGATTCCCCAGTTCAACGTCTTTGCCCCCACTTGGGCATGGGACTGGGCACACATCGGTGCCTTCCTGATCCCCGTGGTCTCCACTGCTTCCCAGTTCCTGCAGATGTGGATCACCCAGAAGACCAACGATTCCGTTGTCACCAATGAAAAGGGCATTCAGGATCAGGAAACTGCCAGCAAGTCCCAGCAGGCACAGTCCACCCAGATGATGCTGTGGATGATGCCTCTGATGACCCTGTGGATCGGCTTCACCGTTTCTGCCGGCCTTTCCCTGTACTGGTTCATCGGCGGTCTGTTCCGCATGATCACCGACCCCATCATGACCAATCACTACCGCAAGATCTACGATGCTGAGGACGCTGTGCGCCTGCAGAAGCATCTGGAGGAGGAGCGGATCGAGGCTGAGAAGGAGCGCATCCGCGCCGAGCGCCGGGCTGCCAGCCCTGACGGCATCACCACCAACACCAGCAAGAAGAAACTCCAGAAGCAGCAGCGGGATCAGGAGAGCGCCGCTAAGGCTGCCGCTGCCAAGGAGTACGCTGCCAAGAAGGGCATCGTTGTGGAAGAGGACGAAGGAAGCACCTGCATGTCCGGCATTCCCAGCCGTCCCTACTGCAAGGGCCGTAACTACGATCCCAACCGTTATGCTTCCAACGCTACGGAGGACTAAGCTATGGAAAAGACCATTATCACCAGCGGCAAGACCATTGATCTTGCCATTGAATCCGCACTGACCCAGCTGGGTCTGGACCGGGACAGCGTGTCTGTCATGGTCCTCCAGCAGGCCAAGACAGGCTTTCTGGGCTTCGGTGCCCAGCCTGCCAAGGTTCAGGTGACCTACGAAGCCCCCGATCCCATTGTGGAAAAGGTGCCTGAGAAGCCCAAGAGCGCTCTGGGCAGTGCTTCTCGGAGCAAGCCTAAGGCTGCCGCTCCTGTGAAGAAGCCCGAGCCTAAGCCCGAAATGCCCAAGGCGGAGCCTGTGAAGGCAGAAGCTCCCAAGGCCGCGCCTGCCCCAAAGGCTGAGAAGAAGCCTGAGGCTCCTAAGCCTCCCAAGGCCCCCAAGCCCGAAAAGAAGGCAGAAGCCCCCAAGCCCCCCAAGGTCCCCAAGCCTGAAAAGAAGGTGGAGGCTCCCAAGGAGTATACTCCCGCTGAGGCTGGCTCCGTGGAGGAGAAGATCGAAGTCTTCATCAAGGGTCTGTTGGAGCATATGGACTCCAAGGCTGTGCCCCACTGCTGGAAGGCAGACGGCAGCACCTATAAGGTGGATTTGGTTGGCGACGATCTGGGCTACCTGATCGGCCGCCGGGGCGATACGCTGGATGCCATCCAGCATCTGGCCAACTACGCCGTTAACCGGGATGTGGAGGGCCACATCCGTATCAATGTGGATGCCGAGAGCTACCGGGAAAAGCGGGAGGACAGCCTCCGCCGCTATGCCCGCAAGAAGGCACAGCAGGTGCTGAAGGCCCGCCGCCGCACCACGCTGGAGCCCATGAACGCCTATGAGCGCCATGTGATCCACGCTGCCCTGCAGGATATGGAAAACATCACCACCCACTCCACCGGCGTGGAACCCAACCGCCGCGTCGTTATCGAGTACGTCAGATAAGCAAAACTCCCCAACCGTAAGGTTGGGGAGTTTTTTGCAAGTGGGATCAACCCATGATGGTGCCGTCGGGGTTAAAGAGGGGCAGCTTTTCCAGATAGATCAGGTCGGCTCTGTCCTGTGCGTCGCCCTCGGCCAGAATGGCCATGCGGCCACAGATCTCGCCGCCAGCCTTCTCTACAAGGGCTTCCAGCGCCTTCAGGCTCTCACCGGTGGAGATGACATCATCCACCACGAGAATCTTCTTGCCCTTCATCAGAGCAGCGTCAGCGCCGTCTAAGTACAGCTTCTGCTCCTTGGCGGTGGTGATGGAGTTGACGGTGACGCTGAAGATATCCCGCATGTACAGCTTGGGACCCTTCCGGGCCAGAATGTACTTGGCATCGCCAGCCTGACGGGCCATTTCGTGGGCCAGAGGGATGCCCTTGGCCTCGGCGGTGATGATGTAGTCGTATTCGGGGGCACGGGCCAGCAGTTCCCGGGCGCAGGCGACGGTGAGCTCCTGGTCGCCGAAGATGACGAATCCGGCGATATACAGCTTGTCATTGACAGGGCAGATGGGCAGGTCCCGCTCAAGGCCTGCAACCTTCATTCTATAATACATGGGAAATCTCTCCTATTCTGTTTGGAATCTACTATCATTATACCGCCGGACCGGGAAATGTCAAGAAAAGGACATGGGGATAAGGCGTAATTTATCGATATGGTTACCCATGCTGCAAAAAAACGCATGTCATTGCGAGGAGCCCCAAAGGGGCGACGTGGCAATCCCCTGCAAGTTTCCGGAATGTATCATTTTACGGTCCTGTGGGAACCTTTGGAGGGGATTGCCACGCCAGTGCGAGCACTGGCTCGCAATGACATCTATCTTTCGATAAATGCCCGTTTTCCATCCTTGACAGCGCGGCAGCAGCGTGCTACAATATTTTTGACAATTTGATAACCCAATGCGTGGCGGCTTCCGCGAGGAACGGGGGCTGCTGAACAAGATAACCGGGTGGGAATCCCGGACGGTACCGCCGCTGTATATGCTGAGGGAGAGGCCAATGGTGAAAACCAGTCACTGGGGAGACCCGGGAAGGCAAGGCTTCTTTGTGCGAACGCACTAAGGCATGAGTCAGAAGACCTACGCATTGGTGTCTCCTCACTCCTGCGCGTTTATGGGGGTGTGCGTTGTCGCAGAAAAACGGCTGCGGTGCTCTTCTTCAGGCACCGCAGCCTATTGCATTTTAAGGAGGAAATGTTATGAAGAACAAGAAGATCGTATTGGCAGTGCTGGCCCTGTTTATGGTCATCGGCATCATGGCCGGTGTCTACATGGGCACCCGTCCGGAGGCTGTGGAGGGCGCAAAGACCGTCACCATCCAGATCATCCACAAAGACGGCACGGAAAAGAATCTGGAATACCACACCGATGCCGAATTTCTGGCAGACCTGCTGCTGGAAAAGGAGCTGGTCACTGGCTATTCTTCTGAGGAGTACGGCTTTACCATCGAGTCTGTGGACGGTGTGACCGCAGATTGGAACGTGGACGGCGCTTACTGGGCCTTGTATGAGGGCGAGGAATATGCCACCACCAGTGCGGCAGGCATTGCGCTGATCGACGGCGGGGTGTACAAGCTGGTCTATGAAACGTTCTGAGTTTACCCTCTCCGTCCGGGAGATGGTGCTCTTTGCCGTCTTGGGTGCCATGACCTTTGGGGCAAAGTATGTAATGAGCTTTCTGCCCAACATTGAGCCCGTCAGTCTCATGGTGATGCTGTTTGCGGTGGTGTTTGGGAAAAAATGGGTCTATCCTGTGTATCTGTATGTTGCCATGGAGATCCTGTTCTACGGCATCAGCCTGTGGAATCTGAATTATTTGTATATCTGGGCAGTGCTGGCGGTTTTTGCCTCCTGCCTGAAAACTATGGAGTCCCCACTGGGCTGGGCCATGCTGTCCGGAGTCTTCGGACTGGCCTTCGGCGCCCTATGCGGCATCGTGGATGTGTTTATCGGCGGCTTCGGCTATGCCGCGGCGAAATGGGTCTCCGGCATCCCTTTTGATATTTCCCATTGCGTTGGCAATTTCTTCATTGCCCTTGTGCTGTTTCAACCCATGCGCAAGCTGCTGGAGCAGCAGTATGCCAAAATGAAGCGGTAACGTAAGAGAAATTGTAGGGGCGATTCATGAATCGCCCCTACGTTCAGAAATGGAAAAACAAGGAGCTCCCGGCCTGCCTTTGGCAAGCCGGGAGCTTTTCAAATTTCCTTATACATTCCGGCGGCATCGTCCTTGCGGACATTGTCTGCCACCTCCAGCACCTCCACTGCGACGGTGCGGGTACCCATGGTGATCTCGATCTTGTCACCCACCTTGACATCATAGCTGGCCTTCACCACGCGGCCGTTGACGCTGATGCGGCCGTTATCGCAGGCCTCGTTGGCCACGGTGCGGCGCTTGATCAGGCGGGAAACCTTTAAAAATTTGTCTAATCTCATAAATCCTTACTTTGCAACGATGTCTTTCAGGGCCTTGCTGGCCTTAAAGGCAGGTACACGGGTGGCGGGGATCTCCACAGCCTCCTTGGTGTGGGGGTTGCGGCCCACGCGGGCTTCCCGGTCTTTGACTTCAAAGGTGCCAAAGCCGCTGAGCTGAACCTTTTCGCCCTTAGAAAGTGCCTCCGTGATGGCATCGATGGCGGCATTCAGCATCCGTTCGGTATCTTTTTTCGTCATGCCGGCATTTTCTGCGGTGATGGCGATAAGTTCGGTTTTGTTCATGATTTCTGCTCCTCTTTCCTAGCTCGTGAATCCTATTTAGATTAACATAACTTCGGGAAAAAGGCAAGTTATTTTTCAGAAAATATCACAATTTCAGCAGTTTTGCGATTTTTTCACCTTTCGGCAGAAGCAGGCAGTCGGCTCGGGTCACGACCTTGATCTTCACAGCGGCAAGGGCATAGGCGACCACGCCCACGGCAATGGGCGCACCGCAGAGGATCAGACGGCTGGTGATGCCAAGGGTCTTCAGACCAAGGAAGGCACCCATGACGAACACGCCCATGATACAGGCGGCGAGGAAGGGCCGCAGCAGGTTTTTCACAATGGCGGGGGGATTTTCCAGCAGGCTGCGAATAGAGAAGATATTCAGGGCAGAGATGGCCAGATAGCACAGAAGGGTGCCGATGGGGGTGCCCACGATGCCAATGTTGGGGTTTCCGGTGAGGACAAACACCGCTGCCAGCTTTAAAAGACCACCGATCAGCATGTTGATGACGGGGCGGCCTGCATGGCCATGGGCCTGCATCAGAGCATTCGTCACCAGAACCAGTGCGTTGAACATAATGGAAAAGCCGAGGATCGTCATCAGCCGGGTAGCCAGTACCAGATTGTCTCCGGTGTAGCCGCCCAGCAGGGCTGTGACCGGCTCCGCCAGCAATCCCAAACCAAAGGCGCAGGGCATGGAGATCAGGCCGGTGATGCGGATGGCGGATTCCTCCGTCTCCTTGGCCTCGGCATCGTTGCACAATGTCAGCTGGGCAGTGATGGCGGGGATGATGGAGATGGTGATGGGGGTGATAAAGGCGCAGGGCATGTTGAAAATGGTCTGGGTCATGCCGTAGATGCCTCGCATGGTGTCGGCGGCGGCTTGAGAATAGCCCAGCGCCAGCAGGCGTCCCATGTAGATCTTGGTTTCCAGCATGGTCAGCAGCTGCAGTCCTGCGGAGCCAAGGGTAATGGGAATGGCGATGATCATCAGCCCCTTGGCGGTATCGGCGTAGCTGTGGGGCTCCTCAGCCGTTTCCGGCAGCAGAGCATAGCTCTTGCGGAAGCAGCCGAAGAGATAGACGGAGGATACCAAGCAACTGGCAGTGACGCCTAAGATAGCACCGCCGGCAGCAAGGGGGACGCTGCCCGTGGCCTTCAGCAGCACCAGCGCAGCTACCATGCCCACGATCAGCTTCACTACGGCCTCCAGCACCTGAGAGATGGAGGTGGGGAGCATGTTGCTCTGGCCCTGGAAGAAGCCGCGGTAGGTAGACATAATGCAGATCAGCAGCACACAGGGGCCGAGGCAGCCGATGGCAGCCCAAGCATCCGGCTGGTTCTGAAATACTGCCAGCTGGCGGCAGAACAGGGTCATCAGCAGGGTGCCCGTGATGCCGAGGCCAAGGAAGATACCCCGAGCGGTATTATAAATGCGGCGCACCTGATTGTAGTGCTTTAAGGAGCTGGCCTGAGAGATCATCCGGCTCATAGCCACCGGCAGACCGGCGGTGGAGATCATCAGCAGGACATTGTAGATCTCGTAGGCGGTATTGAAATAGCCGAAGCCCTGCTCACCGATGATGGCGTTGAGGGGGATCTTATACAGCGCACCGATGACCTTGACAATGGCGGTGGCCATGGCAAGCAGTGCCGTGCCCTGTAAGAAATTTTGCTTTTTCTGAGCGTCAGACATAGTAGGACTCCTTTGGAAAACGACAACGTAGGGGCCGATGCCCACATCGGCCCACAGTACCGACTTCCGTTTTTCGGAGGATGTGGGATGGGGCCCGGAAAAAGGGGCGATGTGGGCATCGCCCCCTACGGGTGGATTTATTTGTTATCTTCAAACAGCTTGGGGATGGCGTAGGTGGTCAGCTCTTCCACCACTTCCTTCAGGTCGATGGTAGGGAAGTGGCCATTCTGGTAGAGGATCTGGCCCCGGACCATGGTCATGGCAACATCGCCGCCCTTGGCGGACCAGACGAGTCCGTTGAGGACATTGTGGCAGGGCATCAGATGGGGAGCGGAGAAGTCCACCAGCACAATGTCTGCATCCATGCCGGGCTGGAGCATGCCGCAGGTCTCACTGCGGCCCTGTGCCCGGGCGCCGGTGACGGTGGCCATCATCAGAGCTGCGGAGGAGGGCAGGGCGGCGGGATCGCCGCTTTCCTTCCGGGCATCCATGGCGGCAAAGCGCATGACCTCGAACAGATCCAGATTGCCGCACTCAATGGCACCGCCGGTGCCCAGAGCCACATTCATGCCCGCTTTCACGGACTCCAGAATGGGGGTAGAGGTCTGACCGGCCTTATAGGCAGCCACGGGGGTGGCAACGGCGGAAACCTTCTTCTTACCAAGGAGTTTACGCTCAAAGTCTTCCAAATATGTACAGCAGGCGGCGGTGGTAGGCACGGCAAAGAGGGCATGGCAGTTCAGAAGCTCGCCGGGACCCATGCCGGTGCGGTCCATGCAGGAATCCACCTCGGATTTTGTCTCCGCCAGATGCAGCTGCATGCCGAGGCCCTGCTCGCTGGCGTAGGCGGCGAGGCCTTCCCAGAGCTTGTAGTTGCTGGTGTATTCGGCGTAGATGCCGGCATCAATCTTGATGCGGCCGTTGTCATAGCCGTGCCATTTGTTGACCACGCGGACCAGCTCCTGACACTGCTCGTCAGTCTCAAAATCGAAATCCTCGTTCTGGTCGATGAAGCGGTAGGCGGACAGGGCCAGATTGGCCTTGATGCCGGACTGGGCCACGGCTTCGGCGGTGGCATTGGGATAGTAATACAGGTCAGACACGGAGGTGATGCCAAAGCGCAGGCATTCCGCAATGGACAGCAGGGCTGCCGCCTTGGCACTGCGGGAGTCCATCTTGGCCTCCTTCTGCAGCAGGGCCTGCAGGGCCTCGGTATTGCCCAAATCGTCGGTATAGCTGCGCAGACCGGCGGTAGCCAGATGGGTATGGCAGTTGATGAGGCCGGGGATGGCCACCATACCGGTGCCGTCGAGGATGGTGCTCGGAGTGCCCTCCGGAGCTTTTTTATCAATGGAGGCAATTTTTCCATCCTTGATGCCAATGTAGGCACCAAACAGGACCTCCATTTTGGGGTTCATGGTCACAACAGTGACGTTGGAAATTAAGGTATCCAAAGGGATCGTTCCTTTCTGTAGGGGACGGCGTCCTCAACGTCCCGGCAGTAGATGCTGCGGATTCGCATAAATTTTCGGCGCATACGGCTCGCATGCTGCACGGGGCGTCGAGGACGCCGCCCCCTACATTCTGATTCACAGCAATGCAAACAATTCTTCCTTCTGTCGGCAGACATCTTCGATCATTTCAATATACTGCTCCGGAAATTTGGGGTTATGGAACCGTTTCAGGGAGCCGTCGGGGAAATTGACCTTGTTCATACCGCCGCCGCCCAGAGAGAGGATGGTGTGTACCTCCTCCATCATGTATATGTTGTACAGGCAGTCCAAATCGTCCCGGCTCCAGCCTACGTTTTCAAAGCTGCCGGACATGTATTTCTGCCGGTACAGGTAGTAGGGCTTGTAGCCAAGGGAGCGCAGGGTTGCGTTGGCATAATCCACCATGGCAGTGACCTCCTCGGGGGTGGAGAGGCCCTCCCGCTTTTCAAAAAGGTCGGCACCTTTTTTCAGTGCCAAAGTGTGCACCGTAATATTGGCGGGGTTCAATGCAGAAACGCTGTCCAGCGAACGCCGGAAGCCGTCAAAATTATCCTGAGGAAGGCCCGCGATCAGATCCATGTTGATGGCCTTGAAGCCTGCATCCACCGCTTCACCGTAGGAGCGGACCACGTCGGCAGCCTTATGGGGCCGTCCGCAGGCCCGGAGGACATGATCCTCCATGGTTTGGGGGTTGATGCTCATGCGGTCGGCACCGTGCTCCCGGATCGTCCGCAGCTTTTCGGCATCCAGTGTGTCAGGCCGTCCGCCCTCTACCGTAAATTCGATGCAGCGGGAAAGGTCGAATGCGTCCCGGATGGCGTCTAAGAGGTAGGCCATCTGGGCGGTGGACAGGGTGGTGGGGGTGCCGCCGCCAATATAGATGGTGCGAAGCTGCTTCCCGGAATCCGCCAGCAGCCGTCCGGTGATCTCCAGTTCCTTCAAGAGGGCGTTTAGGTAAGGGTCCAACAGCTCTGTCTTTTTGCCGATGGTGCGGCTGACGAAGCTGCAGTACGTACAGCGGGTGGGACAGAAGGGGATGCCCACATACAGGGAAAGATCGTTGGGCTGCAGCAGCTTTGCGGCGTTGACGGTGGAGATGGAGCAGTCCACGGCAAGCTTTCGACGCTCCGGGGTGACATAGTACACATCCCGCATCAGCTTGTCGGCAGAAGCAGGGGTGCCTCCCTCCAGCATGTGCTTGGTGGTGATCTTGGTGGGCCGGACTCCTGCCAACGCGCCCCATGCAGGCAGGGCGGGCAGCAGCTGGATGGCGGCTAAGTAATAGCTCTGCTGCAAGCAGCGGCGGCGCAGCCGCACCGTTTCGTCGGCGGACTTGATGCGCCGGGAGGCGGTGACGGTTTTGCCGTCCTTTGTAATTTTGGTGGAGGCAGTGAGCCAAGTTTGGCCCCGGTGGAGGGTGGAGGTGGCTTCTCCTTCGGTGCCCTCCGGGAACAGGGCCATCTGCAGCTGCTCCACAGCATAACGGTCGTCGTGACCGATCAGTGTCAGTTTCATAGAGTTCCTCGTGTTAACTGTCATTGCGAGGAGCGAAGCGACGTGGCAACCCCCTTCGATGTTGCGGAGGTTTTGGGAGATTGCCACACCAGTCTGCGGACTGGTTCGCAATGACAAATTCTGTTTTAGCGCATATAGGGATTATACTTCTTCTCGTCCCGTAAAGTGGTCGAACCGCCGTGGCCGGGGTAGACCCAGAAATTTCCTTCCATGGCGGCAAGGCGGCGCAGGGAGCGTGTAATGGTTGCCCAGTCACCACCGGGCAGATCGGTGCGGCCGCTGCTTCCCTGAAACAGGGTGTCGCCGGAGAACATGGTGTTTTCCACCAGCAGACAGACAGAACCGGGGGTATGACCGGGGGTGTGGAGCACGGCAATGTCCAGCCCTGCCAAATGAAGCTGGGTTCCCTCGGTGTAGGTTTTGGTATAGTACAGGGGGCCTGCGGTCATCATGGGAGGCATGGACAGGTCCTCCGGATGGAGGTAAACGGCGCAGCCCGTTTCCGAAGCCAGCTCCTTCACACCGCCCACATGGTCAAAATGGCCGTGGGTCAGCAAAATGGCTTCCAAGGTAAGGCCCAGCGCATCCAGCTTGTCCAGCACCAGATCAGGCTCATAGCCCGGATCGATGACACAGCAGGTCTTGGAATTTTCATCGTGGATGATGTAGCAGTTGGTCTGATAGGCCCCGAGGGCCATGGCATATATTTTCAGCATAGTGTTTCCTCCGTAGGGGCCGATGCCCACATCGGCCCTTTTTCCGGTGGTGTACCATGGTTTCCCGGGCCGATGTGGGCATCGGCCCCTACGGGCGGTATTACTTTCTTCTGGGGCTGTCCATCAGCTGGTCCGTATCCAGGATCAGGGTCACGGGGCCATCGTTGATGGATTCCACTTTCATATCTGCGCCAAATTCGCCGTGCTGAGGAGGATAACCCAGCTCTTGGCAGATGGACAGGAATTTTTCATACAGGGCGTTGCCCAGTTCAGGACCGGCAGCATCAGTAAAGCTGGGCCGGCGGCCCTTGCGGCAGTTGCCGTAGAGGGTGAACTGGCTCACCACCAGCACCTCGCCTCCGATGGCCTCAAGGCCTAAGTTCATTTTGCCGTTTTCGTCCTCAAAGACCCGAAGACCAAGGGCTTTTTCGGCTAAGTAACGGCACTCCTTTTCCGTGTCGTTGGGACCGACCCCCAGCAGGATCAGAAAGCCCTTGCCGATCTTTCCAACCACCTCGCCGTCAATGGTAACGGAGGCGGATTTGACTCGTGTTAATACAGCGCGCATAGTTTACTCCTATAACATGTCATTGCGAGGAGCGAAGCGACGTGGCAATCTTCTTTGCGTTTGCGGGAACCTCAGGAGATTGCCACGCCAGTGTGCGCACTGGCTCGCAATGACAGTTGTTTTCTTATACTTGACCTCTCCGGGAGCCGGTGACATCCCGGATATTCAGCAGCTTTTTGCGGATGGATTCCAGCTCGGCCACGTTTTTGACCTCGAAGCGGATGGTGAACATACTGCGGCCGCCGGGGAGATCCTTACCGGTCATTTCCTTGACACGGACTCGGGCAGTGGTCATGACGGTGGCAACGTCCAAAAGCAAACCGTCACGGGTGATGCAGTCCAGCTCCAGCGTGGTCTCGAAGGGCTGCTCCTCCTGCGTGGCCCAGCGGACCCGGACCCAGCGGGCGGCCTGCCGGGGGTCATCCCGGTTGGCGGCATTGGGACAGTCGGCCCGGTGGACGCTGACACCGAAGCCCTTGGTGATGAAGCCCACGATGGCATCACCGGGGACAGGGGTGCAGCACTTGGCGAACTTGATCATGCAGGATTCGATATCCTCCACGATGACACCGTTGACAGCGTGGCGGTTGCGGAGCACCGCTTCGGTATCCGGCTTCATCCGCAGGGGGTTGTAGGCTTCCTTTTCCACATTCTGGGCCTTCAGGGCCTTGGTGATATCATCCCGGATACGGCCTACGGCCTTAGTGGCAGTCAGACCGCCGTAGCCGATGGCGGCGTACATATCGTCCCAGTTGGCAAAGGAAAGCTTTTTCAGAAGATGAGCCTCCAGCTCCGGCTCGGACAGGGCCGTCAGGGGCAGGGCCATCCGCTTCATTTCGGATTCAAAGGAGGCGCGGCCATGGATGATATTCTCCTCCCGCTTTTCCTTCTTAAACCATTGCTTGATCTTGGTGCGGGCCTGATTGGACTTGCAGATGGTGAGCCAGTCACGGCTGGGGCCCTTGGCGGATTTGGAGGTGAGGATCTCCACGATATCGCCGTTTTTCAGCTTGGCATCGATGTTGGCGATGCGGTTGTTTACCTTGGCACCGATCATGGCGTTGCCCACACCGGAGTGGATGGCATAGGCAAAGTCGATGGGAGTGGAGCCGTTGGGCAGGGAGACCACCCGACCCTTGGGGGTATAGACGAAGACCTCGTCGTCGAACATGTCGATCTTCATGGACTGGACGAACTCTTCCGCGTCGGAATCCTGCTGGGTTTCCAGCAGCCGGCGGACCCACTCAAAGTCCTTTTCCGTTCCGCTGCCGGTGCCCTGCTTGTACTTCCAGTGGGCGGCAATGCCGTATTCCGCAGTCTCATGCATTTCCCAAGTCCGGATCTGGACCTCGAAGGGGATGCCCTGCTTGCCGATGACGGTGGTGTGCAGGGACTGGTACATGTTGGGCTTGGGGGTGGAGATATAGTCCTTGAACCGGCCGGGGACTAGATTGAACAGGTCGTGGATATGGCCCAGAACATTGTAGCAGTCGGGAATGGTATCCACCACACAGCGGAAGGCATAGATATCATACAATTCATCGATGGTCTTGCCCTGATTCTGCATCTTGCGGTAGATGGAGTAGACGTGCTTGATGCGGCCGTAGGTCTTGCTCTGGATGCCCATGCGGGTGAGCCGGTCGGTGATCTTATCCTGAATGGTGTTCATGAACTGCTCGTCCTGCTCCTTGTGGGCAGAGAGGTAGTTGGTGATCTCCTCATAGTCCGCAGGTGCCAGATAGCGCAGGGACAGGTCTTCCAGCTCCCATTTGATGCGCTGCATACCAAGACGGTGGGCCAGAGGGGCATAGATGTCCATGGTCTCCCGGCATTTCTTGATCTGCTTGGCGGGGGTCTGGTACTGCATGGTGCGCATGTTGTGGAGGCGGTCGGCGATCTTGATCAGCACCACCCGGATGTCCTTGGACATGGCCATGAACATCTTGCGCAGACTTTCCATCTGGGCCTGCTCGGAGGTGGTGAAATCAGTGCGGGTCAGCTTGGTGACACCCTCCACCAGTTCAGCAACGGTGGCACCGAAGATCTTTTCAATCTCCTCGTGGGAGGCATCGGTATCCTCAATGCAGTCGTGGAGCAGGGCACCCAAAATGGCATCCATGTCCAGACCGATCTCGGCCACCACCTCGGCCACAGCCAGCGGGTGGATGATATAGGGGGAGCCATCCTTGCGCTTCTGGTATTGGTGCTTGGCATTGGCGTATTCCACAGCCCGGTCGATGAGGGTCATATCTGCGTTGGGCAGGTACTTGTGGATGGCCTTTTGCATAGACGCATAGTGATCTTCAAAGGTTTCCATTTATTTCAGCTCTCTTTCGCCTGCAGCAGCCGCTGCATGGTCTGACTGGTATTGAGATCGGCTTTTTCGGAGCCGGGGGTCAGTCGAATTACGATATGCTTGTGGAGCCGCTGGACCTCCAGCAGTCCCACATCCCGGAAAATGTCCAGACAGGTCATCATTTGGCCCAAGCTCATGGGCTTGCCTGTCCAGCGGACGATCTTGCGGCACAGGCAGATGGGGGATTCCTGAATGGCGGCGGCGGGGGCGGCAGCCAGATACCGCCAGACCATGGCCAGCATGGCCCGTTCCGGCAGCAGGGCTGCTGCGATCTCCCGGGTCAAAAGCCCGGACTGCAGAGCGTGGTAGCCGCCGTTTTCCGGAGAACATTCCGCAGCACAGCTGGGACGGATGTCCAGAATGTTCATCTGGACACTGCGTTCGCCCCGAAATTCGTTGATCTGGGGCGTAAAGGCGATATCCACCACATCGCCGGTCTGGATGGAGGCAGTCTCCGGGCTGGCGGAGAAGTAAATGGCGTTGACGCCATGCCGCCCGCTGCGCAGCCGCAGCCGCATATGCCGTCCGCCGCCCACCATGGTGATGCGGTCGATGGTGAGGTTCTTCATCATCAGCACCGGCTTGGGGCAGCAATTTCCGCAGGGCTCCAGCACGGACAGGGATTCGATATTGGGGATGGTGAGAAGCTCCGCCGGAATGGCGCAGTCAATATCCAGAGCGGTTCTGGGGATGTCGTCGCAGTAGAAGCCGGCTGCCAGCTGGCAGATCTGTCGGCGGAACTCGGGAATGTTAGCCCGGGTAATGGTGAAGCCGGCTGCCAGCTCATGACCGCCGTAGCTTTCCAGCAGAGGTGCCAGCGTGGTCAGGGAGGCAAACAGATTAAAGCCGCCATGGCTGCGGGAGCTGGCCTTGCCGTGCTCACCGTCCAGACAGATCAGGAAGGTGGGACAGGCGTATTCCTCGGCAATGCGGCTGGCCACGATGCCCACCACGCCCTGATGCCAGCTTTCGTCAGCCAGAACGATGGCCTCGGGAGGCTGTCCAAGGGGCAGCATGGACACGGCCTGATCGTAGATCTCGGATTCTACGGCCTGCCGCTGGCGGTTCAGGTCGCACAGTGCCTTGGCCACCTCTGCGGCCTGCACAGGGTCATCCGTGAGGAACAGATCCAGAGCCAGATCAATCTGGCCCATGCGGCCAGCGGCGTTGATCCGGGGGGCCAGCATGAAGCCGATGGAAGAGGAACTGACAGTCTTGGGGTCGCAGCCGCTTTCTGCCATCAGTGCGGCGATGCCGGGGCGCTTGGTATGGGACAGCAGCTCCAGACCCCGGGCTACGAAGACCCGGTTTTCCCCCTGCAGGGGCATGACATCGGCAACGGTGCCGAGGCAGACCATGTCGGCGTATTCCTGAAGCACTTCCTCCTGATCCCCGGACAGGGCAGCAGCCAGCTTAAAGGCCACGCCTACGCCGGACAGGTTCTTGTGGGGATAGCCACCGTCGGGACGGTGAGGGTCCACCACCGCAGCGGCGGCAGGCAGGACCTCTTTGCATTCGTGGTGGTCGGTGATGACCAGATCCATGCCCAGCTGGCGGCAAAGTGCTGCTTCTGCCACGGCGGTGATGCCGCAGTCCACGGTGATGATGAGCTTGACACCCTCGCCATGGAGCTGGTGGATGGCGATGGGGTTCAGACCGTAGCCCTCCTCCAGCCGTCCGGGAATGTAGCTGACGACATCCGCACCGTGGCGGCGCAGAAAGTCCGTCAGCAGGCAGGTGGCAGTGATGCCGTCCACGTCATAGTCACCAAATACGGCAATTTTTTCACCCATGGCCATGGCAAGGCCCACCCGGCCTGCGGCTTTGTCCATATCGGTCATCAGAAAGGGGTCCAGCAGAGGGGCAGAGCAGTCTAAGTACTTGTGGGCCTGAACACTGTCATCAATGCCGCGGGCAGCCAGAACCATGGCGGCGAGGGGGGCGTATCCGGATCTCAGCAGGGTATTTACGGCAGCAGCGTTGGGCTCACTCACATTCCAAATTCCATATTTCACGTCTATCCACATCCATCTATAACATTTTCTCTATATTATAACAAAAATGAACGGGATGTACAATAGGGAGATGGCATTTTTGTGAGAATTGGCAAGCTGGGAAATGGGCAAGAGGTTCGCAGGGGAGGGGAAAGCCCCTCCCCTGCGAAAGGCTACGTTTTCTCATTGGGAACCACCTGAATGGCGATGACGGTCAGAATGGGGGCGAAAAGCATACCGGAGATACCCCAGAGCTTGAAACCGGCGTACATGGTCATCAGGGTTACCAGCGGATCCAGTCCCAGATGACGGCCCAGCAATTTTGGCTCCAGCGCCGAACGGGTCAAGCTGACCACGATGTAGAGGCTAAGGATGCCAATGGCCCGGGCAGTGTCTCCCTGCAAAAGACAGAGAAAGCTCCAAGGCAGCAGCACGGTACCGGTCCCCAACACTGGAAAGGCATCCACAAGGCACACCCCCAATGCCCACAGCAGGGCATAGGGAAGCCGCAGGATCACAAAACCCAGAGAAAGGATCACGAAGGTGACGCCTGTCAGCTTGCACTGGGCCAGCAGCCAGCGGCCAAGAACGGTTTTGACCCGTTTTCCGGCTGCCAGCATGGCCCGCAGCCGTTCCTTCGGGATCCGCCGCAGGCACCATTTTTTGATCCGCGGCAGCTTTGCCGAGATGAGAAAGGCAGAGATTACGGCGGTGCCCAGAGAAAGGGCGCTGTCCGGCACATGGCTCAGCAGGCTTCCGGTGAGCCCTAACAGGTAGCCTGCGGCCTTGCCGATGAGGGAAGCGCCGTCGGAGAACAGGGCGTGGACATTTTCCTGTACCAGAGGCTGTACGCTCTGGGGCATGTGGTAGGACAGGTCCAGCAGCCAGCTGCGGACCAACGACAGTCCGCTGCCGGCTGCCTGCTCCAGATCAGGCAGCAGCCCGGCAAGTGTCCGTAATTCGCGCACAAGAAAGGCACACAGCACCAGCAGCACCATGGTCAGAAAGCAAAAGGTCATGCTGACCCCAATGCCGGTGCCCACACTGCGGGGCATGCGGAGCCGCCGCTGTAAAAACAGCACCATGGGCTCTGCGGCCAGTGCCAGCAGCAGCCCCACCGCAAAGGGAGATACCAACGGCAGCAGATACCGGGCCCCCAGCCATAGGGCGGCAAAAATACCCAATGCGATCAGAGATTTTCTGGTTCCTTGTCGCAAAAAAAGACCCCTTTCGTAAATTCTGTAGATAGGACTTGCATTTTTAGAAAAGTGTGTTACAATACATAGTGGAAAAACAAATGTTGTTCTGTTGTACACAGATTGAATACGTTTCAAAGCAAAAGAAGGAGGCCGGATATGGCGACCAAACCTAAGTATTATCTCGTGGAAGCTTCTGCCTTGCCTGAGGTATTTTTAAAGGTGGCAGAGGCCAAGCGCCTGCTGTCCACCGGAGAAGCATCCACCGTCAATGAAGCGACAAGAATGACCGATATCAGCCGCAGTGCGTTCTATAAGTACCGCGATGCTGTGCTGCCCTTCCAGAATATGATGACCGGACGGGTCATCACATTGCAGCTGCTGCTCCACGATGAGGTGGGCCTGCTGTCTGAGCTGCTGGATGTGTTTGCCGATACCAATGTAAATATCCTGACCATTAACTCCATTGTACCCACCAATGGTACTGCTGTTGTGACCATTTCTGCGGACACCATGGAGATCAATACTACACTGGACGAGATGCTGCATATGCTGCGCACCTTCAAGGGTGTGGTCAAGGCCGAGGTTCTGGCCGGTTAACTCACCAAGCCACCGCCGCCCAACCGGGCGGCGGTTTTTCGCATTGTTGTAGGGGCGATTCACGAATCGCCCTGCAGGATTATGCTGTTGATTTCGTCACCTTTCGTCCCTATGCGCCATACGATAGCGTGGGAGGGATCATAAATGCTGATCGTGCAAAAATACGGGGGAACGTCCCTTGGGGACAGCGCCCGGATCCGGGCGGCGGCCCGGCGGGGGGCAGAGCTTTTACAGCAGGGACATAAGGTAGTGATCGTGGTGTCCGCACAGGGGGATACCACCGACGAAATGATCGAAAAAGCGGCGCAGATCAACAAGCACCGGGCAGCCCGGGAGATGGATGCTTACCTTGCCGCCGGGGAACAGATGTCGGCTGCCCTGATGGCCATGGCCCTTGGGGCGCTGGGCTGCGGCGCTGTGAGCCTGACAGGCTGGCAGGCGGGGATCGCCACCGATGGAGTCCACGGCAATGCCCGGATCCAAAGCATCGATACGGAGCGTATCCGGCGGGAGCTGGAAGCAGGGAAAGTGGTAGTGGTAGCGGGCTTTCAGGGCTGTGACCCTGATGGAGACATCACGACACTGGGCCGGGGCGGTTCCGACACCACAGCAGTGGCACTGGCGGCTTATCTGAAGGCGGACAAATGCCAGATCTTTACCGATGTGGATGGTGTCTACGACCGGGATCCCCGGATCTTCCCGGAGGCGGTGCGCTATGACCGGATCGGATATGAAAAAATGCTGGCCCTCATCGAAAACGGCGCGCAGGTCCTCCATGACCGCAGCGTAGAATTTGCGAAGCAGTACCGCATCTCAGTGGAGGTCCTGTCCGCCTTCGCAGGAACCCCGGGCACCATTGTCGGGGATTTGGAATAATCCTACCCGGAAAGTGCATAAGATATTCCATGGAAAGTTAAATTATCGTTTAATGCACTGTTGAAAAAATACATGTCATTGCGAACCAGCGCGCACGCTGGTGTGGCAATCCTCATCAGATGTCCGCGCAGAAACAGAAATTGGTGGCAAGTACAAATTTGCGGGAGATTGCCACGTCGGCCTACGGCCTCCTCGCAATGACATACGTTTTTCGGCAGCGATCAGATAAACTGCAATTTATTTCAAAAATACCCCTTGACATTTGCTTGGGGGTATGGTAAAATGCTCGGGTAATAAAGAAGGCTGAACATCCGCCTCACCGTAAGCTAACGCGACACGGTCAATATTCCACTTCCCATTCGGGTAAGATTGCGAGTATGCGGATGCTTTGGCATCCGCTTTTTTGTTGTTAATTTGGAGGTGCTTACCATCGCAAAGTTAGATCATCAGCTCAA
>JAFSCK010000010.1 GCA_017436785.1 Oscillospiraceae bacterium
ATGGTTCAGGCTATGATCCGTAACAAGAATAAGCGGAATCAGGAAAAGATCGAAGAGCTGCAGCTGTTTATTCAGCGGTTCTCCGCCAATAAATCCAAGGCCAAGCAGGCTACCGCCCGCCGCAAGCTGCTGGACAAGCTGACTGTGGAAGAAATGCCCTGCTCCACCCGCCGGTATCCCTTCGTGGGCTTCATGCCTGAGCGTGACCTGGGCAAGGACATCCTGACCGTCAAGGACGTTTCCGTCACCGTGGACGGCGAAAAGCTGCTGGACAAGGTCTATTTCTCCGTGGGCAAGAACGACAAGATCGCCTTTGTGGGTGAAAACGAGAAGGCTCAGACCGCTCTGTTCCAGATCCTGATGGGCGAGCTGGAGCCCGATGAAGGCTCCATCAAGTGGGGCGTTTCCACCATCCGCTCCTACCTGCCCAAGGATAATACCGAGTATTTCGAGGGCAACAAGATGGAGCTGGTGGACTGGCTGCGCCAGTACTCCGCCAAGAAGGACGATGTGTACCTCCGGGGCTTCCTTGGCCGTATGCTGTTCTCCAATGAAGACGTTTTCAAGCCTGTCAATGTCCTGTCCGGCGGCGAAAAGGTCCGCTGCATGCTCTCTAAGATGATGCTCTCCGGCGCCAATGTGGTGCTGCTGGATCAGCCCACCAACCATCTGGACATGGAATCCATTCAGGCTGTCAACAAGGGTCTGGAAGCCTTCCCCGGCGTTGTGCTGCTGGCTTCCCATGACCACGAAATGCTGACCTCCACCTGTAACCGCGTCATCGCCTTCCAGCCCGACGGTACCATCATCGATAAGTATGGCACCTACGACGACTATCTGGAATGGATGGCACAGAATAAGAAGTAATTTGTCAATTATGCTGTCATTCCGAGCCAGTGCGCACACTGGCGTGGGAATCTCCCTGTTCGATGGACATTCCCTGTAATTTCAGGAGATTGCCACACCAGTCTGCGGACTGGTTCGCAATGACATGTATTTTAGGAGAATTAAGAATTATGGAAAAAATCTTAGATATCATCACTGCCAAGATGCAGCAGGCCTTTGCAGAGGCCGGCTACGACGCATCCTTTGGCCGGGTCACGGTTTCCAACCGGCCTGACCTGTGTGAATACCAGTGCAACGGCGCACTGGCAGCCGCCAAGCAGTATAAGTGCGCGCCTATCCAGATCGCCAAGGCTGTTGCCGAGAAGCTGGATGCTGCCGACTTCTCCATGGTGGATGCCGTCATGCCCGGCTTTATCAACCTGAAGCTTTCTGATGCCTTCCTGCGTAACTATCTGGAAGAAATGCGCACCACCGACAACTTCGGTGTCAACAAGCTGGGTGCCGGAAAGACCATCGTAGTGGACTACGGCGGACCCAACGTGGCAAAGCCCCTGCACATCGGTCACCTCCGCTCTGCCATTATCGGTGAAAGCCTGAAGCGGCTGTACAAGTTCTTTGGCTACAACACCATCGGCGATATCCACTTAGGCGACTGGGGATTGCAGATGGGCCTGATCATAACCGAGCTGCAGGAGCGCCAGCCTGACCTGTGCTACTTCGACCCCGACTACACCGGTGAATACCCCGCTGAGCCTCCCTTCACCATTTCCGAGCTGGAGGAGATCTATCCCGCCGCTTCTGCCAAGAAGAAGGCAGACGAAGCCTTTGCAGAAAAGGCCCATACTGCCACCTTCGAGCTGCAGAATGGCCGCCGGGGCTACCGGGCCATCTGGCAGCACATCATGAAGCTGTCCGTTGCGGACATGACCCGGATCTACAACAATCTGGATGTCCACTTTGAGTCCTGGCTGGGCGAAAGCGATGCTGATCCCTTCATCCCCGCCATGATTGAGGATTTCAAGTCCAAGGGTCTGGCTGTGGAATCCGAGGGTGCTCTGGTAATCCCCGTTGCCGAGGAGAGCGACAAGAAGGAAGTACCTCCCTGCATTCTGGTGAAATCCGACGGCTCTGCCATCTATGCCACCACGGACCTTGCTACCATGGTCCAGCGCATGCAGGACTTTAAGCCCGATGAAATGCTGTATATCACCGACAAGCGGCAGGCCCTCCACTTTGAGCAGGTTTTCCGGGCTGCCAAGAAGGGCGGCATCCTGCCTCAGGAGTTCCCCGTGTCCCATCTGGGCTTCGGCACCATGAACGGAAAGGACGGCAAACCCTTCAAGACCCGTGACGGCGGTGTCATGCGCTTGGAGCAGCTGATCGCTGACATGACGGAGTTTGTCCGGGCAAAGGTGGTGGAGAACAAGATCGTGGAGGATTCCGAGGTGGAAGCCACCACTGCCAAGATCGCACTGGCCGCTCTGAAATACGGCGACCTGAGCAACCAGCCCACCAAGGATTATGTCTTCGATATGGACCGCTTCGCCGCCTTTGAGGGCAACACCGGCCCCTATATCCTGTATACCATCGTCCGTGTCAAGTCCATTTTGGCCAAGTACGGTGCGTGGGAGCATCTGCCCATCCAGACCGCTGCCAATCCCTATGCCAAGGACCTGATGCTGGCCATCACCAAGTTCGGTCCCGCTCTGGAATCCGCGCTGAATGCCTCCGCCCCCAATCTGGTCTGCGCTTATATCTACGAGCTGGCCGGCTGCGTCAACAAGTTCTATCACGAGACGCGCATCCTCACCGAGGAAAACGAAGAACTGAAGGCCGGCTATATCGCCCTGATTGGCCTTGCCAAGAACATTTTGGAAACCTGCATCGGTATTCTGGGCTTCTCCGCACCGGAGAAAATGTAAAAAATCAACGCCGTCCCAATTGGGACGGCGTTATTTTTGAAATCTGACAACCTCATTGGGCGTGCAGTCCAAGGCAAAGCACAGTTTTTCCAACGTAAGGAGTGTAATATTATTCCCCTTCTTAATGCTATCCAGTGTTTTGTTATCAATTCCCAATTTCAGCAGACGGTACTGGCTGATCCCTTTGCGCTGCATCGTTTCCCACAAGGGAGAATAATCGATCATGAACCGCCCACCTTCCACAGAATTTGGCTTTATTATATGGAAGTTTTTCTTCTTTTGATATTGTGGAGATAATCACAATGTGATATAGTATAGGTGGGAGGGATTTCAATGACGATAGACAAAATTATTCAACAAGTAGCAAAAAAACACCACACCACCCCAGAAATCGTTCGTAAAGAGATGGAACTAGCAATGGCGCAGGCACAAAAAAGCACCAACCCAAAAGTTCAGGCACTATGGGCCGCCATCCCTCACAAGGGTGAACAGATCACACTGGAAGAATTTATCGAGTATGCCGCAATGATTGTTAGTGCTATTTCCTGACACATTTCTTCTAATCGCAAAATGTAGGGCGGGGTCATGACCCCGCCGGGCACTATCGATGCCCACACAGTGTCGTTTTGGTGCATAATGTGACGTTTAGCACCTATTTTACAATGTTAAAAATTACCACCGGGTCGGCGGGGTCAGTGTCCCCGCCCTACAGTAGCCGGTACGACAGATTACGATTTCCACATTTTTGGTTCCTTTTACCACATTTGCTCTTGTGTTCTCTGTATTCTTACGCTATAATAAACAAGGAATAATAAAAAAAGTAAGGAGAGATGCCCCATGAAGTTATCTGTTTATACCGTCAGCCTGCCTGAATACGATCTGGCCGAGTCCGTTGCCGTCCTGAAGGAAATGGGCTACGAAGGTGTTGAGTGGCGCGTTGACAAAACCGAAGGCGAGTCCCCTCTGAAGGCCATGTTTGCCAATCTGCCCAAGGAGCAGCAGTTCGCCTTCCGTTACTGGACCGACAACCACTCCACTCTGAACGTGGACGACATCATGAACGAATGCCAGAAGGTCAAGGCCCTGTGCGACGAGGCTGGCCTCACCATCTGCAACCTGGCCACCACTCTGAAGGGCAAGCCCGAGGAGATGGAGAATACCATCGCCGCCGCTGCTGCCATCGGCTGCAAGACCGTCCGCGGCCCCATGGCTACCTACGATCCCAACCGTCCCTACTGGGAGCAGTTCAATGAGTACCGGGCTTATCTGAAGGAGTGCGAGCCCCTGCTGAAGAAGTACGGTGTCAAGTTCCTGATCGAGACCCACCATGGCATGATGATCTCCTCCGCTTCCTCCGCAATGCGCGTTCTGGACGGCTTCGATCCCGAATACTTCGGCCTGATCTATGACCCCGGCAACATGGTCTACGAAGGCTATGAAGCATATCAGCTGGGCTTCGAGATGCTGGGCAAGTACCTGGCTCACGTCCATGTGAAGAACGCTGTTCTGTCCCCCGCCGGTGAGGATGAGTTCGGTGCTACCAAGTATGCTCAGACCTGGGCTCCCATGAAGAAGGGCTCCGCTAACCTGGCCGCTCTGATCAAGGCTCTGAAGAAGGTCGGCTACGACGGCTGGCTGTCCGTGGAAGACTTCTCCAACGAGAAGCCCACCCGGGAAAAGCTGGAAGAGAACATTGCTTACCTGAAGCAGCTCATTGAAGCAGCAAAGGCCTAATTCCTACATATGCAAAAACGAGACCGTCAAAAGCGGTCTCGTTTTTTTCATAGGGCGGCTTGCCCTACAGCATACGTTTTACTTCATCGCTTCCAGTGCCAGCGCATTCTGGGTGGTGTACAGCTGGGAATAGATGCCGCCGGTATGGAGAAGCTCCTCGTGGGTGCCGCATTCGGTGATGATGCCATCGGCAATGGACACGATGCGGCTGGCATTGCGAATGGTACTCAGGCGGTGGGCAATGATCAGGGTGGTGCGGCCCACGGCCAGATTGTCGAAGGCCCGCTGGATCTTGGCTTCTGTGACGGAATCCAGTGCGGAGGTTGCTTCGTCCAAGATCAGGATGGGCGGATTCTTCAGGAAGATCCGGGCAATGGCCACACGCTGCTTCTGTCCGCCGGAGAGCAGAGTGCCCCGCTCGCCTACATAGGTGTTGAAGCCCTCGGGCATGGCCAGAATGTCCTCATAAATCTCTGCCTTCTTTGCTGCCTCAATCACTTCCTCCATGGTAGCATCTGGCTTACCGTAGCGGATGTTTTCAAAAATGGTATCAGCAAACAGGAAGACCTCCTGCTGGACGATGCCAATGTTCTCGTGAATGCTTCTCTGGGTCACATCCCGGATATCCAGTCCGTCGATGGCAATGGAGCCGGTGGACACATCATAGAATCGGGGGATCAGCTGGCAAAGGGTGGTCTTACCGCCGCCGGAGGGGCCCACGATGGCGATGGTCTCGCCGGGCTTCACGGTAACGGACACATCGTGGAGTACATCCAGATCCCCGTCATAGGCAAAGGACACCTTGTCCACGGTGATTTCGCCCTTTACATTCTGCAAAGTCTTTGCATCCTTCTTATCCTGAATCGTCGGCTCCATGCGCATCACATCCACGAAACGGCTCAAGCCGGCAAAGCCGTTGGCAAACATCTCGGAGAAGCTGGAAAGCTTTCGCATAGGGCTGACAAAGGAGGCAATATACAGGTTAAAGGTGATGAGATCCCGGTAATCCATTTCGCCCTGCATGACGTAGTAGCCGCCAAAGCCGATGACGATGACATTCAAGCTGCACAAAAAGAACTCGATGGAGCTGTGGAACATGCCCATTGCCTTGTGAAACTCCCGCTTGGAAGTCTTGAACTGCTCATTGGCAGCATTGAAGCGGCTGCTTTCCGTTTCTTCGTTGGCAAAGGCCTTTGCCGTGCGGACACCGCTGAGGCTGCTTTCGATTTCCTGATTGATGTGTCCCAGCTTTTCCTTTGCAGCAGCGGAGGCCCGGCTCATGCGCTTGCGCATGGTCATGACCACAATGAGGAAAATGGGAATGGTCAGAGCCACCACCACTGCCAGCTGCCAGCGGATGGAGGCCATCACCGTCAGAGCGCCGCAGATGGTGAGCACGCTGGTCAGCAGGTCCTCCGGACCGTGGTGGGCCAATTCCGTCAGTTCAAACAGGTCAGAGGTCAATCTCGCCATCAGCTTGCCGGTACGGTTACGGTCGTAAAAGTCGAAGCTCAGCTCCTGCATATGGGCAAACAGGTCCTTTCGGATGTCTGCTTCCACCCGGATGCCGAAGGTGTGGCCGTAATAGGCCACAATATAGTTGAGAAAGGACCGCAGCACATAGCAGCACACCACCGCAATCATGATGGTGAAGAAGGTGCGGTACATCTGATTGGGCAGCATTTCATACAGGGCATTTCTCGTCACCAGAGGGAACATCAGGTCGATGGCTGCGATGCCCACGGCGCAGGCAACGTCGATGGCGAAAAGCTTTTTGTGGTTTTTAAAATAGCCTAAAAAAATCGCTAAAGGGGATTTGGTTTGAAAATCCAGTTTGGTCATAGCACAGCCTCCATTTCTTAAGAATATTATACTATATTTTGTCAAGGATACAATTCCCAGTCTTCCGAAACTGCGTAGTTTATGATAGAATGAGAATTATAGGGCAGAGTCATGACCCCGCCCTACGATTTTCCTTAGGAGTTTATTATGGAAATTCTCTATTCTGACAAACAAATTGCCGTCTGCGTCAAGCCTGTGGGTTTGGATTCTGAAATGGAGGTCCCTGCCGCACTGAAAGAGCAGCTGGGAGGGGAAATTTTCCCCATCCACCGGCTGGATAAGAACGTGGGAGGCGTTATGGTCTTCGCCCGTACCAAACAGGCGGCCGCTTCATTGTCCAAGGCCGTGCAGGAGGGTGCCATGGTCAAGGAGTATGTGGCCATGGTCCACGGAACGCCCCCGGAAAGCGGTGACTGGGAGGATCTTCTGTGGAAGGACAGCAAAAAGAATAAGGTTTTTGTGGTCAAACGCCAGCGTGCGGGGGTGAAAAAAGCCAGGCTGGAATTTACCCGGCTGTCCGCCGGAGAAACCAGCCTTGTCCATGTACGGCTCCACACCGGGCGCAGCCACCAGATCCGGGTCCAGTTCTCCAGCCGGGGGTTTCCGCTGGTGGGAGACCACAAATACGGTTCCCGGGATGAACGGAAAGAGCCTATGCTGTTTTCCTGCCGTATCACCTTCCCCTATCAGGGCGAAACGAAAGTTTTTGAGAAATTCCCGGAGTGGGCAAAATAAAATGCGGAGTGTCGCAATACTGTCATTCCGAGCCAGTGCGCTTAAGTGGCGTGGGAATCCCCTTCGATTGGAGGAGATTGTCACACCAGTCTGAGGACTGATTCGCAATGACACGTTTTTTGTCACACTCCGCGTTTTATTTCATTCGTCAGGCTGATATTTGGTTTTCCAAGTGCCCCGCACGGTTCTGGGGACGAAGAAGGCGGTCCGGCAGACCCAGTCGGTGATCATGGCGATCCACACGCCCAGCGCACCCATTCCAAAATGGACACACAGCAGCCAAGAGCCGAAGATGCGGCAGGCCAGCATGGACCCGATGCCCACCCACATGGTAAATTTCACATCATTGGCCGCCCGCAGGGCATTGGGCAGCACAAAGGACACCGGCCAGAACACGATGCCCATGGAGGCATGGAGCATAGACAGCTGCATGGCAAGCTGCCGGGTCTCCTCCGACAGGGCCCCGTACAGTCCCACCAGCGGAGAAATAAAGATCAGGATCAGCACATTGGAGGCGCCTTGGATCAGATAGGTCCAGCGCAGCAGCTTCTTTATATAGTACACCGCCTGATCCGTGTCCCGTGCACCAACACACTGGCCCACCACCGTCACCATAGCAAGGCCCATCGCCTGACCCATGATGATACCTAGGCGGTCAATGTTGCCCGCCACTGCATTGGCGGAGACCTGATAGGTACCGAACAGGGTGATCATACTGGCAACGACCAGCCGCCCCAGAGAGAAGAAGCAGTTTTCACAGGCGGAGGGGATGCCGATGCGCAGGATATTCCCCATCATCCTTTGGTCAATGGTCGTCAGGCCCTCCTTCGTCAAGCTCAGCTCCTGACCGGGCTTTGCTGTGCGCACCAGCATGTAAATGCCGGCTGCGGCCCGGGACACCAGCGTGGGCACCGCCACACCATAAACGCCCCATTTTAGCACAAAGATGCAGAAGGCATTGCCTACCACATTGATAACGTTCATCAGCATACTGACCTGCATGGACACTTTGCTGTTGCCCACGCTGCGGTAAATGGCAGCACCGGCATTATACAGGGCAATGAAAGGAAAAGACAGGGCCGTGATCTGCAGATATTTCAGTCCCGCCGCCTTTACATCGGCTTCAATGGCACCGAAGCACAGCATCAGCAGCTCTTCGTCAAAAATCAGGCAGGGCACCATGGTGATGATACCCAGTGCTACCGCCATCAGCACCAGCTGACCGGCGCTTTTCCGGGCCTTTTCCATATTCCGTGCACCTAAGAACTGACTGGTGACTACTGCGCCGCCGGTCGCCAGCGCCGCGAACAGCACCAGAATGACGGCGTTGATCATGTCCACCAGCGAAACGCCGGAAATGGCCGCCTCGCCTACGGAGGATACCATGACACCGTCTGCCATGCCCACCAGAATGGTCAAGCCCTGCTCGATCATCAGAGGGATAATGAGTTTCCATAGCTTTTGATTGGAAAATAACCGCTGGTTTTCCATATTCCCACACCTCTAAGCACATGCAGGGGCAGCCAAGGCGCCCCTGCCTTTTCTTTTTTCAGTATAGCATTGATGGAAAAAACTTTCAATGCTAAAATATGTCACAAATCCCCAGCAGAAACGTTTATGGGGTGAAAGGAGGTGGCGCCCATGGATGCGGATCTGTTGGAGCAATTGTACCGCAAGTATTACAGCGCGGCCGTTCTATACTGCACCGCCCTCAGTGCAGATCCCCATTTGGCGCAGGATATCGCGTCGGATGCCTTTGTCAAGGCCTACCTGAGCCTGCCAAACGATGTGCCCTCCTTCCGCTACTGGCTGCTGCGGGTCTGCAGGAATCTGTGGATCGACCACCTGCGCAAGCGAAAACGGGAAGCTTCCGGCGAGCCGATCTCCCACATGACCGACGGCATCACCCCGGAAACCAAATACTTACAGGACGAACAGCGCCGCTGCCTGTGGAAGTGCATCGCAGAACTGCCGGCGACGGATAGGGAGTTGGTGGTGCTCCACTACTTCTCCGGACTGCGCTTGCAGGAGGCGGCTGCACTGTTGGGAAAGTCTTACGCTGCCACCCGCCAGCAGATGGTACGGCTGCGGCATACATTAAAATTAAGGATGGAGGAATTGGGATATGGAGAACTGGAATGAAACTGTGCCTCTGCCGGAAGAGGATGCAGAGCTGCTGAAGATCCGAAAGGATCTAAAAAAGAGAAATTGGAAAACGATACTGACCAGCCTGCTGCTGGCGGCCATCATGCTATTCGTGTCGGTCTACGGCATCGTGCCCGCAGTGGAAAGCCTGTATTGGGGACCTTATGACAGCGGCTACTCCGCATCGCAGGATACCAGCGATCTGAAACTCGTGCTGCAAGCCCACTCCGAGCTGTTTCAGCCCGGATATGGGGTTGGATTTATCGCTCACCGCACAGGATTTGCCAGCTATGAATTGAATATCACTCGAACCGATGTTGCCACCGGTGAGAAGGAATACATGGAAGGCACACTGAAGCGAGGAAAACTGTCCTTGGACTATAGTTTCTGGAATCTGCAAACCTCCATGCTGAGCCAGCGGTATTTCTACCGGGGACGCTACAGCACACCCATCCGGCCTGTCATTGCCAGCGATTTGGAAAGGACACAGAAACTGCTCACGGAACTTCCAAGCTATGTAAGTCTGAAAGCAGCTGTGTCTTTTCCAGAAGATTTGACTATGAAGCAGCTGATGCAGTCATATCTGGATTACAACTACAATTCTGAGGATGGCATTACTCTCCACTGGGTCGGTGTCCGAAATAACAATGATGACTCAGACCGTTCCATCCCTATGTGTGGCTTTTCTTTGAACTACGGAGGCAATGGCTACGGGATCAACGAGGTATACCCGGAACTAAACTTGGAATCCTTTAGCGTTGACGGCACCCACTGGGAGCAGCACTTCAAAAGTCTGTTGGAATTTTCCCGGGATCAAGCACAAAAAGAAAAAGGCATCTCTTATTTCATTGGAAATGAAAACTTCTATCAGTATGTGCTGGACTATATTGCAGAAAACGGTATTATGACCTACGGTGTTATGGTCACCGGAACCCCCGAAGGATTGCTGGGAATGCTGGACAGCGGACTTGCCAGTGAAATCGTTCTGCTGGATGGCTGGATCGATGTTGGCTGACCGAAATAAAGCTCCACGCTTCGCGCTCCCCAAGCTGCCGTCATTCCGTACAAAATGCAGGTTTCTTTTTCTATCTTCTTAATACACTTTTAATAAATTCCCCCTTATTTTTTAACACCCCTAGGGTATAATAAAGGCAAATAAAGGATTTCATTCTTTTTCATTTTCTTACCTCTCTTTTTCTCTGAAAGAATCCCGGATTGGTCTGGTCAACCAAGCCGGGATTCTTTCATTTTTCTCTTAAAATTTTACCACTTCTGACTATTTCCACCACACGGACAGTTGTCCGTGTGCAAAAGCCACAAATTCCTTGTGTATTTTACCGAAATTTTCAGCTAAATGCGTCGTTGAAAAATCATTTTATCTATAATATAATTTGACGTATATTCGTCTGTGACGGTTTATTGCCGGGAAAACAGAACAAATCGGAATAAAAAGGGATGTACATCCCTTTTTTGGTTATTTTGCAAAATAACCACCGCCGTTTCGGCACAATACAGAAAGGAATCGATCCTATGAACTCCAAAACCTTACTATACATCCTCAAGCGCATTGCGCTGGCGGTTTTGACGATCTGGGTTGTCATCACAGTCACCTTCTTCGTTACCCGTGCCGTTCCCGGCGGTCCCTTCATGGGTGAGAAGGCCGTCACCGAAGCCGCTCTGGAGGCTCTGGAAGCCAAGTACGGTCTGGACAAGCCCGTTATGGAGCAGTATTTCACCTATTTAAAGGATATCGTCACCAAGCTGGACTTCGGTCCTTCCCTGAAGCTGAGAGGCCGCATGGTCATTGATGTCATTGCAGACGGCATGAAGACCTCCGTGAAGCTGGGCGTTGTGGCTGCTTTTCTGGCACTGGGCTGCGGCATCGTGCTGGGCTCCGTAGCAGCCCTGCGGCGCAACACCATTCTGGATAAGATCATCATGGTCATTGTCACCGCCTTCGTTTCCATGCCTTCCTTTATCATGGGTACGCTGCTATTGCTGACATTCGCGGTGATCTTCCCCATCTTCCCCGCCAACGGCTCCACAGCTGAGGGTCTGGTGCTTCCCATCATCACCCTGTCCCTGTATCCCATGGCCTACATCACCCGTCTGACCCGCTCCTCCATGCTGGACGTTCTGGGTCAGGACTATATCCGCACTGCCCGGGCAAAGGGCGTTTCTCCCGCAAAGATCGTCTTCGGACATGCCCTGAAGAACTCCCTGATCCCCGTTATCACCTATTTTGGCCCCATGCTGGCCTACATCGTCACCGGCTCTCTGGTGGTGGAGCAAATCTTCGCCGTGCCCGGCATTGGCCGCGCCTTCGTCAGCTCCATTACCAACCGTGACTATCCCCTGATCATGGGCACCACCATCGTGCTGGCCTGCCTGATCGTTATCATGAATCTGGTCAGTGACATTCTGTATAAGGTCGTTGACCCCAGAATCACCCTCGAGTAAGGAGCTGCCCCATGAACAAAAAGATTTTCTCCATGCATGTGAATGTGGATGATTTCATTCCCGCATCCGAAGAAGAAAAGGCCTATATGGTAAAGATGCGCCCCTCTACCACCTTCTTTAAGGACGGTATGAAGCGCCTGATGAAGAACAAGATCGCAGCCATCTCCATGTTCCTCATTATCATCATTGCACTGGGCTCCATCATCATCCCCTTCTTCTGGCCCTACAAGTATGACAAGATGCTGGGCAACACCCCCGGTAAGCCCATGGACCCCTCTTACAACAATCTGGCTCCCTTTGAGTACGGCACCACCGAGCAGAAGCGCATCGCCGAGGGCGAGGATGTGTTCCCTCATATCTTCGGCACCGACGCACAGGGCCGTGACTACTTCATCCGCATCGTCTACGGCACCCGTATTTCTCTGGCCGTCGGCTTCTTCGCATCCATCATCGTTCTGATCATCGGTCTGACCATCGGCTCCATCGCCGGCTATATCGGTGGCAAGGTGGATATCATCATCATGCGTATCGTGGATATCATCTACTCCCTGCCTGATACCCTGATGGTCATTCTGCTGGGCTCCGTCATGAAGGTCAGCCTTGGTCCCCTGCTGGAGGGCACCATCCTCGAAAAGCTGGGCACCAATATGGTCTCCCTGTTCCTGATCTTCGCCCTGCTGTACTGGTGCTCCATGGCCCGTCTGATCCGCGGCCAGATCCTTAGCCTTCGTGAGCAGGAGTACGTTCTGGCTGCACAGGCCACCGGCGCAAAGGCCGGCTGGATCATCCGCAAGCACCTGCTGCCCAACTGCATCAGCGTGGTCATCATCTCCACCTGCCTGCAGATCCCCAGCGCCATCTTCACCGAAAGCTACCTGTCCTTCCTCGGTCTGGGTGTCAACGCCCCCATGCCCTCTCTGGGCAGCCTAGCTTCCGATGCGCTGAACGGCTATGCCACCTATCCCTACCGTCTGATCATCCCCGCCGTGGTCATTTCCCTGATCGTTCTGTCCCTGAACCTGTTCGGCGACGGCCTGCGGGATGCCTTTGACCCCAAGCTGAAGCACTAAGGAGGAAAAAGCAATGGCAATGTTAGAAGTAAAAGACCTGCGCACCTCCTTCTTTACCCCCGCAGGCGAAGTGAAGGCCGTCAACGGCGTTTCCTTCAACCTAGACCACGGCAAAGTCCTTGGCATCGTAGGCGAATCCGGCTCCGGTAAGTCCGTCACCGCCTACTCTATCATGCAGATCCTCGAAAAAACCGGTAAGATCGTGGGCGGCTCCATCAAGTTCAACGGACAGGAGCTGGTGGGCATCGGCGAAAAGGGCATGAAGTCCATTCGCGGCAACAAGATCTCCATCATCTTCCAGGATCCCATGACCTCCCTGAACCCCACCTACACCATTGGTCATCAGCTGATGGAAGCCATTATGCTCCATACCCCCCGCAATAAAAAGCAGGCCCATGAGCGGGCCATCGAAATGCTGAAGCTGGTCAACGTCAACGAACCTGAAAAGCGTATGAACCAGTACCCCTTCGAATTCTCCGGCGGTATGCGCCAGAGAGTTATGATCGCCATGGCACTGGCCTGCGAGCCCGACATTCTCATCGCTGATGAGCCCACCACCGCACTGGACGTGACCATTCAGGCCCAGATTCTGGAGCTGATGCAGTCCCTGCAGAAAGAGCTGGGCATGGCCATCATTATGATTACCCACGATCTGGGCGTTGTGGCCCAGATGTGCGACGAAGTCATCGTCATGTACGCCGGCTCCATCTGTGAGCAGGGCAGTGCCGACGAGATCTTCTACAACCCCAAGCACGAATATACCAAGGGTCTGATGCGTTCCATCCCCACCGTAGACTCCGACGGCAGCCGTCTGCAGCCCATCTCCGGTACTCCCATCGACCTGCTGAACATGCCCAAGGGCTGCCCCTTCGCCCCCCGCTGCGACGCTGCTATGAAGATCTGCATGCGGGAACGCTGCCAGCGCATCCAGATCAATGACTGGCATCAGGCCGCCTGCTGGGTGAACGTGAAGGAAGCCTTTGAAAAGGGCGAACTGGAGGAGGTCACCGAAGCATGAGCGAGATCAAGAACTTAGTTGAGGTCAAACACCTCAAGGAATACTTCCCCATCAATACCGGTCTGTTCAAGACCAAGCCTTTGAAGGCTGTTGATGACGTTTCCTTCGCCATCCGCAAGGGCGAGACCCTTGGCTTAGTCGGTGAATCCGGCTGCGGTAAAACCACCGTCGGCCGCACCCTGCTGCACCTGTATAAGCCCACTGCCGGCGAGATCTGGTTCGATGGCAAGCAGATCGTTTCTAAAGCTGACATTCTGGAATACCGGAAGAAGTCTGCCATGGTTTTTCAGGATCCCTATTCTTCCCTAAACCCCAGAATGACCGTTTCAGATATTATTGCGGAGCCTTTGGATGTGCACAAGCTGTATACCAGCCATAAGGAGCGGCAGGAAAAGGTTCTGGAGCTGATGAACCGTGTGGGTCTGAACTCCGAGCACGCCAACCGCTACGCCCACGAGTTCTCCGGCGGCCAGCGTCAGAGAATCGGCATTGCCCGCAGCCTCGCCATGGGCCCTGAGTTCGTGGTCTGCGACGAGCCGGTTTCCGCACTGGACGTTTCCATTCAGGCACAGGTCATCAACATGTTTGACGAGCTGCAGGAGGAAATGGGCCTGACTTACCTGTTCATCGCCCACGACCTGCTGGTGGTCCGCCATATTTCCGACCGCATTGCCGTTATGTATCTGGGCAAGATGGTGGAAATGGCCGATGCCAATGAGATCTACAGCCACCCCCTGCATCCTTACACCAAGTGCCTGATGTCCGCAGTTCCCCTGCCGGACCCCATCAAGGCAAGAGAAAACAAGCGTATCGTCCTTTCCGGCGATATCCCCTCTCCCCTGAACGCCCCCTTCGGATGCCCCTTCCGCACCCGCTGCCCCTACGCAACGGATGCCTGTGCAGAAAGCATGCCCGAATTTAAGGAGGTCTCCTCCGGACACTTCGTGGCCTGCCACAATCTGGAGAAGTTCGGATAATAAACGAAGTCCACTGTAGGGCGGGGTCATGACCCCGCCGACCATGTGGCAAATTTCATCTGGTTTTGTACATACGTCGGCATTACGTCTCAGGAACCAACAAACCTTCCTGCAAGGATGTTACTGCTTCGGCGGGGTCATGACCCCGCCCTACAATTCCATTCCAATCTGTTTCATCATCCCGCCCCATCAGCCCAAGGGGATGGGATCGTGAATAAATATTTTACCTGAGAAAGGAAAATGAAAATGAAGAAACTGATTGCTCTGCTTCTGGCACTGACCATGGTTCTCTCTCTGGCCGCCTGCGGCGCCAAGGAAGAGGCTCCCGCTGCCACCGAAGCCGCACCCGCTGCTCCCGCTGAGACCGAGGCTGCTGTCGAGATCGATCCCGTCGCAGCTGAGGCTGAGATCCGTTACGCTCTGGGCCTGCTGCTGGACCGTAACTACATCGTTGAGGAAATCACTCAGGCCGGCCAGGTCCCCGCTTCCTCCTTCGTTGCTATGGGTATGATGAACCCCGATGGCACCCAGTTCTACCAGACTGCCGGTAACAGCGACGAGTTCGACGGCTACTACAACGTCGCCAAGGAAGCCTTCGAGGCCAACTACGCCGAGGCTTACGCTATCCTGAGCAAGTACTACGAAGTTGACGAGAACGGCATGTTCACCAACTTCCCCTCCCTGACCTACCTGTACAACACCTCCGATTCCCACAAGGCCATCGGTGAGTACATGCAGTCCGCTCTGGCCGCTGTTGGCATCAACATGCAGCTGGAGAACCAGGAGTGGAACACCTTCCTGAACACCCGTAAGAACGGCGACTTCTCCATCGCACGTAACGGCTGGGTCGCTGACTACACCGATCCCATCTGCTTCCTGGATATGTGGACCTCCGGCTCCGGCAACAACGACGTTCAGTACGGCAAGGGCGCTCACGCTGATGTCGCTGCTTACTCTCTGGACCTGACCGCTCAGGGCTACGACATCGTTGTTGAGAACGGCACCTGGGCTGAGACCTATGACGTTCTGATCTCCACCATCAAGTCCTGCACCGACAACGAGATGCGTTACGAGCTGATGCACATCGCTGAGGACATGCTGATGGATACCGGCTGTATCGTTCCCCTGTACTTCTACACCGACCTGTACATGATCGATGACTCTGTCGAAGGCTTCTTCGGCAACCCCCTGGGCTACAAGTACTTCTCCACCACCACCGTTAACGGTGAGGGCAACTCCATCTCCGTGTGCCTGGCTTCCGAGCCCGACACTCTGGACCCCGCTCTGAACTCCGCTGTTGACGGCGCTACCATGACCGCCAACATGTTCGCTGGTCTGGCCAAGTGGGCTCTGGACGAGAACGGCAATCTGGCTATCGTTGCTGACTGCGCAGCTGAGCTGCCCGAGGGCGTCGTCAACGAGGACGGCACCGTCACCTACACCTACACCCTGAAGGAAGGCCTGAAGTGGTCCAACGGCGACGCTCTGACCGCTGCTGACTTCGCTAACTCCTGGAAGCGCGCTGCTTCCTCCGCTCTGGCTGCTGACTACGGCTACATGTTCGAGCAGGTCAAGGGCTATCCCGATGAGCTGGCTGTTGAGGCTACCGACGATCTGACTCTGGTCGTTACCCTGAACAACGCTGTTTCCTACTGGAACGAGCTGCTGGCCTTCCCCACCTACTTCCCCGTCCACTCCTCCTGCTTCGAGAACGAGGCTTGGGCTACCGATCCCTCCACCTACATCTCCAACGGTGCTTACAAGATGACCGGTTGGGAGCACAACTCCGTCATCACTCTGACCAAGAACGAGAACTATCACGATGCTGACGCTGTCACCATGAACGAGGTCAAGTGCTTCCTGTCCGACGACAGCAACAACATGCTGACCAACTTCAAGAACGGCACCTGGCAGCTGATCGACGACGTTCCCACCAACGAGATCGCAACCCTGAAGGTTGACTATCCCACCGAGTTCGTCATCGCCGGCCAGATCGGCACCTACTACGTCTGCTGGAACATCAATGAGCCCCTGCTGCCCTGATTTCCTTTGACGTAAGTCCCTAACAAACGAGAACGCCTCCGCACATGCGGAGGCGTTTTTTTGCTTACTTTTCTGCTTTTTGAATGTGGTCCGCCGCCCATTGGCCGTAATTATCCCGGTAAAAGGCGTGGTACTGCTCATAGGTCAGCTTGGCGCCGAAGCTCATCAGCTCCATTTTTACGCCAAAGAGCCAGACGAATACCTCCATGCTCTGCATACCTGCCTTTTCATAGAAATGTTTCCGGCGGATGCGGTCTGCCTTGTTGTCGCATTCCTCGTAGACACTTTCGATTTCCAGAAAAACACCTTTTCCGGCATACTGCTTTTGCATCAGCCCCAGAATTTCCGAGCCGATACCGGTACCACGCTGGTCTTCTGCCACCGCCAGATAGTCGATGAGGATATGGCTTTCCCCATTGATGGTGATGACCATACCGGCAAAGCTTCCGTTTCGGGTAAAGCGCCAGATATCCGTCTTTCCCTGCCGGTATTTCCTGCAGATGATGGAAAAGGGCTTCTTCTCCGATGCGGGGAAGGCCTTCTGATATAAACGGTAAATTTCTGCCCACTGTTTCAGTCCTCTGGGCGCGGCATATTGCAGCATCAAATCAACTCCTTGGAGGATATTCTACCAGCAGGCCCAGAAAATGTCAATCCGCGCAGAAAGTTTTGACTTTTCTCCCGTTGTTTGCTACTATATAGCAAAATCACCCCGTAGGGTCCGATGCCACATCGGCCCTGCAAGCGGTGCGATGTGGGCATCGCACCCTATGGAGGAAGGAAAATTCCTATGCCAAACGTTATTGAGATCACCGACTTTTCTGCCCCGGAGCTGGATGTGTATGCCCGGCTGACGGAGGCCCAGCTTCTCAACCGCTTTGAGCCCGCCAAGGGCATGTTCATCGCCGAAAGCCCCAAAGTCATCCACCGGGCGCTGGATGGGGGCTGCGAGCCTGTGTCCATGCTGATGGAGCGCAAGGACATTGATGGCTCCGCCGCGGAGATTCTTGCCCGGTGCCCGGAGATCCCGGTTTATACCGCCGACGAGGACCTGCTGTGTAAGCTGACGGGCTATCATCTGACCCGGGGCGTGCTGTGCGCCATGCGACGGCCCAAGCTGCCCACCGTGGAGGAAATCTGCGTCAAAGCAAACCGTATCGTGATTCTGGAAAACGTCCAGAATCCCACCAATGTGGGGGCCATTTTCCGCTCTGCCGCAGCGCTGGGCATGGATGCGGTGCTGCTGACCCCCGGCTGCTCCAATCCCCTGTACCGCCGCAGTGCCCGGGTCAGCATGGGCACTGTCTTCCAGATTCCATGGACCTTTACAGGGCAGTGGCCGGAGGAGGGAATGCAGCAGTTTCGCAGCCTTGGCTTCAAAACTGCCGCCATGGCCCTCAGCGATAACTCCGTGTCCATTGACGATCCTGCTCTCATGGCAGAGGAAAAGCTGGCGATCCTCATGGGCAGCGAAGGAGACGGCCTGACCGATTCCACCATCGCCGCCTGTGACTATACCGTGAAGATCCCCATGTATCACGGTGTGGATTCCCTGAACGTGGCCGCCGCCAGCGCCGTGGCTTTCTGGCAGCTTCGGAAAAAATAAAAAAACGCTGTCATTGCGAGGAGCGAAGCGACGTGGCAATCTCCCTCAAAAGTCCGCGCAGAGTCGCACAACAATACCGTTGGGAACCTTGCAGGAGATTGCCACGTCGGACTTTGTCCTCCTCGCAATGACATGCTAACGTTAAGGAGAGAATATCTATGGAACTGCTCAACGGCCGTCCTGCCACCAATGCCGGGCGGCTTGACAAAGAGATCCGCTGCTATGACCTGCTGGACAAGCTGGGCATCGCGTATCAGCGCATCGACCACGAGGAGGCCAACACCATGGAGGCCTGCGTGGAGATCGATAAGGCACTGGATGCCACCATTTGCAAGAATCTGCTGCTGTGCAACCGCCAATGCACCCAGTTTTACCTTTTGATGCTGCCGGGTGAGAAGCATTTCAAGACCAGCGTCTTCTCCAAGCAGATCGGCTCCTCCCGGCTTTCCTTTGCCGCGCCGGAATATATGGAGGAATACTTAGACATCACCCCCGGCAGCTTAAGCGTGCTGGGCCTGATGAATGACCACGACAACCATGTGGAGCTGATCATTGACGAGGATATCCTCAAAGGCGAGTATTTCGGCTGCCACCCCTGCATCAACACCTCCTCTCTGCGGCTGAAAACCGCCGACCTGATGGAGAAGATCATCCCAGCTATGGGCCATACCCCTCGGATTCTGCCAATTTCGGAGGGATAATAGTATGATTCATCTAGCAAAGCAGGAAGATTTGCCCGCCATCACAGCCCTTGCATCCCAACTGTGGCCTGATGCCGCTGCTGAGGAACTGGAAGAAGGTTTTTCCACCCTTCTTTCTAACCCGGAAGCCGCTGTTTTCCTTGCCTTTTCCAATGACCATCCCGTGGGTTTTGCCCAGTGCCAATTGCGGCATGACTATGTAGAGGGCACAGACAGTTCCCCTGTTGGATATTTGGAAGGGATCTATGTGGAAGAAGCCCACCGCAGGAAAGGCTTTGCCCGTCTACTCCTTGCTGCCTGTGAGGTTTGGGCCAGAGAACAGGGGTGCACTGAATTTGCCAGCGATTGTGAGCTGATCAATACAGAAAGTCTTCACTTCCACCTGAGACTTGGATTTCAGGAGGCAAACCGCATTATTTGCTTTACCAAGAAGCTTTCATATTCCTGTCATTCTGATCAGGTGACGTACGACGCAGAATGACAAGGCTTCCCATATTATAAGGACAATCTATGAAACGAACCCTTATCAAACCCAATCTGGCAGACTTCCCTGAAGAATTGCACCCCCTTTTGCGGCAATATCCCATTTACGACAGCAGCTGCTCCCAAGCTGCCCGGGTGTATTTTCTGGATGGAGCGGGCGGGCTGTATTTGAAGACCAGCGCCGCAGGCACGTTGAAAACCGAAGCTGCCATGACCCGGTATTTTTACGGCAAAGGTCTGGGGGCAGAGGTTCTGGACTACCGTACGGAACAGCGGGACTGGCTGCTGACCCGGGCTGTTCCGGGAGAGGACTGCACATTTCCTGCTTATCTGGAGAATCCCGAACGGTTGTGTGACACGCTGGCTCTACTTCTGCGGCAGCTTCATGAAACATCTTTTGATGGCTGTCCTGTGCAAAACCGGTGCGAAGCTTATCGGGAAACTGCCCGAAAAGCCCATGACCGGGGCTTCTGCGACCTGTCCCTGTTCCCGGAAAAAGGCTGGGGCTTCTCCACCGTGGAAGAGGCATGGAAGATCGTGGAAGAAAACGGAAGATGCCTGCAAAACGACACCCTCCTCCATGGTGACTACTGCTTGCCCAACATTCTGCTGGACAACTGGGCTTTTTCCGCATTTATTGATGTGGGAAAGGGCGGCGTGGGAGATCGGCACATTGACCTTTTCTGGGGTGTGTGGACTCTGTTTTTCAACCTGAAAACCAACCGCTATTATGACCGCTTTCTGGATGCCTACGGCCGGGACCGGGTAGAACCGGAGCTGCTGCGGACTGTTGCGGCTTTTGAAGTGTTTGGATAGCAAAAACGCCTGCTTGCGCAGGCGTTTTTCTCTTATTCCCGTTCTTGCGGATACACAATGCCCCAATCCCGACGGAGACTGTCCATTACTTCCATAGTTCGCACCGATTCTTCCAAGGAAATGGAATCTGGCTGGAATTTTCCCTCCTGAATACAGCGGACGGCTTCCGCAAATTCATATTCATAGCCATTGACCTGCTGGGGGACCTCGTAAAATTCCAGCAGCTCGTCCCTGTCGTTATAGACGCTGACGGACTGGGGATTGTTGATGTTTTCCACCACGATGTAGCCCTTTTCGCCGTAGAAGATGCCCTTCCGGTCAGAACGGGCGTAGATACCGTGGGTCAGCACCGCCATGCGTCCATCCCGGTAGAAGATGGTAATGGTCTCCATGCCGTCCACGCCGCTTTCCGTCAGCTGGACACTGGAGCCAATGCGGTCGATATCCCAGCCAAAATGGGTCAGGGCAAAGCTCAAGCCGTAAATACCCACATCCAGCAGGGCGCCGCCTGCCAGCGCCGGGTCCTGAATCCGGCGGACGTGGTCGATATCATAGGACAGATTGGCTGTCAAGGTATGGATCTTTCCCACAATGCCGCTTTGCAGCACCTTCTGGATGATGGCCCGGGATGGCATATACCGGGGCCAGATGGCTTCGCCTGCGAAAACGCCGTGGGTCTGCGCATAAGCCTGAATTTTTTTGGCCTGCGCTGCATTCATGGTGAAGGCCTTTTCACAAAGCACCGGCTTTCCGTGGTTCAGGCACAGCATCATGTGTTCAAAGTGATGGGAATGGGGCGTGGCCACATACACCAGCTCCACCTCCGGGTCTGCTGCCAGGGCCTCATAGCTGTCGTAGGTTTTGGCAAAGCCGTATTCCTTGGCAAAGGCTTCTGCCTTTCCCGGGGTCTGAGAGGCGACGGCATAGCATTCGATCTCCGGCAACGCCAGCCATGCAGGCGCTACGCTGCGGGAAATGTTTCCAGCGCCGAGAACACCAAGCTTCATAAAAATCCATCCTTTCGTTTTTCTTTCATTGTACCATAACTACGGCCCATGTCAATTTTTTCATTCGGAAATGCCTGCGGCTTTCATTGACTTCCCTTCTGGCAGATGCTACAATATTGGTAAAATTGTAAGAAAATGGAGGTTTTTTCATGAGCCTTAAGGAAAAAGTGCTTCTTGCCGGAGCACGGGCAGCAGGATTTCTGGCACAGGAGCAGGAGCATCACAACCCCGTAAAGCAGATCACCCCCGGAATGCCGCAGCTTCTGCGCACCGCAGCGGCAGAGGGTGCCGTGCTGCTGGAAAACCGGGTGCTGCCCCTTGCCGACGGCACAAAAATTTCCCTTTTCGGCCGCATCCAAAAGGATTATTTTTATACCGGCTACGGTTCCGGCGGCGATGTGAATTGCCCCTACAGCGTCAGCCTTCTGGAGGGTCTGCGCAATTGTGAAGCCCTTTCCCTCAACGAGCCCCTGGCCGGTGCTTATGAAACATGGATCGCCGCAAATCCTCCGGATCACGGTGCTTGGGGCATGTGGCCCCGTTCCCACCCGGAAATGCCTGTCACCCGGGAGCTGATAACGCTGGCTCGTGAAAATTCCGATCAGGCCGTCATCGTCATCGGCCGCTCCTCCGGCGAGGACCGGGAGAATCTGCTGGAAGAGGGCAGCTACTACCTGACGGAGGAAGAAAATACCCTTTTACAGCTGGTCACGGAGCAATTTCCCGATGCAGTGCTGGTGCTGAACATCGGCTGCGTCATGGACCTGTCCTTCCTGAAGGAGTATTCCCTTGGTGCGGTGCTGCTGGCATGGCAGGGCGGCATGGAAAGCGGCAATGCCATCGCAGACATCCTCTGCGGCAAGGTCAATCCCAGCGGACGGCTGCCGGATACCATTGCCGCTGCTTATCCGGATTACCCTTCCGCTGACCATTTCGGCAAGCGGGAGAAAAATGCCTATTTTGAAGATATTTATGTAGGCTACCGCTTCTTTGAGACTTTCGGAAAAGAGAAGGTCCTCTATCCCTTCGGACATGGCCTCAGTTATACCACCTTTGCGCTTCAGACGGAGCAAATCGGAGAATTGACCTTCCGGGCCTCCGTTACCAACACCGGAAGCCGGCCCGGCAAGGAAACTGTAATGCTGTTCGTGGAAAAGCCTCAGGGCCGTCTGGGCAATCCCGCCCGGGAGCTGGTGGCCTTTGGAAAAACCAAGCTTCTCTCCCCCGGCGAAACGCAGGAACTGACTCTCACCGCCACCCGTTACCAGCTGTCCTCCTACGATGATACCGGTGCCGCCGGAGCCAAAAGCTGCTATGTGCTGCAGCAGGGAGAATACCGCTTCTACTGCGGAACCGATGTACGCAGCGCACAGCCGGCAGGCACCTACACCTCGGAAAAGCACCTTCTTCTGCGGCGGTGCAGCGAGGCCTGCGCGCCTGCCGAGGGCTTCTCCTATCTTGCCAACCGGGAGGGCCAGCCGGTCACGCGGAAGGCAGCCCTCAGAACCACCGATTTAAAGGGCCGCATTCTGGCAGCTTTGCCCCGGTCCCTGCCTTTGACCGGCGATCAGGGGTACTCTCTGAGAGATGTGAAGCAGGGCAGGATTGATCTGGACACCTTCGTGGCCCAGCTGGACGTGGATGAGCTGGAGGCCATTTCCCGGGGTGCTTACATCATGAGCCACCCTCTGGGTGCTAAGGGCAACGCCGGTATCTTTGGCGGCGTTACGGAATCCCTGCGGAAAAAGGGTGTGCCTCCGGTAGTCACCTCCGACGGACCCTCCGGCATCCGTTTGTACGATTCCTGCTCCCTGATCCCCATCGGCACCTTACTTGCCTGTACTTTTGATATTGCGCTGGTAGAACAGCTCTACGCCGCTGTGGGCGCGGAAATGAAGGACCGGGGCAGCGATGTGCTGCTGGCTCCCGGCATGAACATCCACCGCAATCCCCTGTGCGGACGGAACTTTGAATACTTCTCCGAGGACCCCTACCTCACCGGCCGGATGGCTGCCGCCGTGGTAAAGGGTGTCCAGTCGCAGGGCGTTGCCGCCTGCCCCAAGCATTTTGCCTGCAACAATCAGGAGACCAACCGTAACCACACCGATTCTGTCCTGACCGAGCGGGCCCTGCGGGAAATCTACCTGAAGGGTTTTGAAGTTTGCGTCAAGCTGGCAAAGCCCAAGACCATCATGACCAGCTACAACAAGATCAACGGTGTCTGGGGCCATTACCACTACGATCTGGTGACCACCATCCTCCGGGGTGAATGGGGCTATCAGGGCCTCGTCATGACAGACTGGTGGATGCAGTATGCCCCCTCTCCAGAGTTCCCCACGCTCACCGGCAATGCCTACCGGGTCCGGGCCGGTGTGGATGTGCTGATGCCCGGCTCCCGAAGCTTTGCCGACAAACGGAAAAAGCCCGACGGCACCCTGCTGAAAACCTACGGTAAGCCCGGCGGTATCACCTTGGGAGAAATGCAGGAAACCGCCAAGCACGTCCTAATGTGTGTTATGGCGTTGAAGGAATTGTAATTTTTCACCATTCCCACCTGCCAAAATGTAGGGGACGGCGTCCTCGACGTCCCGGCGGTATTAGATCGTATTTGAGATCCTATTGAGGCGAATCCGTAATCGTCACATTGCGGGGCATCCGGGAGGCCGCCCCTTACATTCCATTTCAAAAGGAGAGAAACCATGTCCAACAAGCATCCGGAATATATGACCACGAGGAAGGAGCGCATCAGCTACTGGACCTACTTTGTGGGACAAAACATCTACTACAATATCACCGCCGCTTTCATCTCCACCTATCTTGCCATGCAGGGCATCAATCTGGCCAAGGTGGCTGTGGTTCTGCTGATCGTGAAGGTTTGGGATGCCATTAACGATCCCATTTTCGGCTTTATCTTTGATAAAGTCAAATTTAAAAACGGGCAAAAAAGCCTGCCTTGGCTGCGGATCGCCACAGCCTTGATCCCGGTTGTCACCATCATTCTGTTCTCCATCCCCTCTGCCTTGTCCGAAACCGGCAAGCTCATTTGGTTCGGCGCTGCCTATGTGCTGTGGGATACGGTCTACACCCTGACGGACGTTCCTGCCTATGCCATGCTGAACACCATGACTGACAACCTGCAGGAACGTAACACCCTGCTTTCCATCAACCGGGTCTTCTCCGGCGGCGGCGTGCTGATCTACGGCGTGGTGCTGCCCCTGCTGATCAGTGAGCAGGTGGGCATGAGCGCCACCATGGCGGTGGCCATCCTCTCCATTTTCAGCGCCCTAACTATGGTGCCCCTGAACATCCACTGCAAGGAACGCAACTATAAACCGGAGCAGGAGGATGAAAATTTCTCTCCGCGGCAGATGTTTGCCTACTTAAAGAGCAACAAGTACCTGCTGATCTACTACGGCGGCTATATGGCCACCGATGCCCTGAAGACTTTCAATGCGGTGCTGCTGTTTGCCTCCTTCTACCTTTTCGGTAATTCCCTGTTCTCCATCGTGCTGAATATTCTGAACATGGTGCCCGGTGTTTTTGCCGCCATGCTGATGCCCACCATTTTAAAGCGGTTTGACAAGTTTAAAACATTGTTCTGGTGCAACATCGTCTGCGTAGTCATGGGTCTTGTCATCTACTTCCTCGGCTATGATAATCAGGGCCTCTTCCTGACCCTCACCGTTATCCGCACCATCCCCATGAGTGTCGTGGGCATTCTGGCCTTCATGTTCACCCCTGACTGTGCCGAGTACGGCCAGTACAAGTCCGGTATCAGCGCCAAGGGCATCACCTTCGCCATCCAGACCTTCTCCGTGAAGATCACCGGCGCGGTGTCCTCCTCTCTGGCATTGTTCCTGCTGGGCCTGTTTGGCTGGATCAGCGTGGAAGCCGAAAGCTTCGAGCAGCTGGCTGCCATGAACATTCAGCAGTCCCCTGCCGCCCTTAATGGCCTGTGGATCGTTTACGCACTGGTTCCCGTCATCGGTATGATTATCTCCACCTTCTTCTATCTGGGCTATAAGCTCAACGATAAGGATGTGCAGATTATGGCAAAATGCAATTCCGGCGAGATCACAAAGGCAGAGGCAGAAAAGCTGCTTTCCAGAAAATATTGATAGCCCCTCGGCCCGGACCAAACAAGGTCCGGGCCGAAACCTATGTCATTGCGAGGAGCGCGGCGACGTGGCAATCCCCCCTAACTTTCCGGCTGCTATCGCCGGATCCTTTTGCGCAGACCTTTAAAGGAGATTGCCTCGTCGGCCTGTGGCCTCCTCGCAATGACACATATTTTTGCAGCCGCACAAAAATATTCCAATTTCCGGGAAAAGTCCGCTTTATTGCCCACAATGTATGGTATCCTCCACTTAGCCACCCGGGGTGCTGTGAAAATGCGACAAATCGCCCCAACCAAATGGTTTTGTTACCAGATTGTATCTTGACAAACAGCACCTGTTGTGGCAATATATTGTGGAGGTTTCGAGAACATGGCACAACATATAGTGTCCCACGCCGGTATCCGGCTCCCTCTCCCTCAATTTCAGAAGAAAGTCGAGACAACATCTATGATCCAAAGTATCATTAAGCGCGATGGCCGCGTTGTTTTATACGATCAGAACAAGATCGCTGCTGCGATCCTCCGCTCTCTGGAGGCCTCCGGTGACGGCAACGCCGCCGATGCCGCCCGGGTCGCCAACGATGTCCAGCGGGAGCTGGAAAACCGCTTCTCTACCCAGTCTCCCAACATCGAAGCCATTCAGGATACCGTAGAGCGTCAGCTGATGAACCACGGCTTCAGCGCCGCCGCCAAGGCCTACATCCTCTACCGGGCCAACCGTACCCGGGCCAGAGAGGCCAACACCAGCCTGATGAAGACCATCGACGAGATCACCAACATTGATGCCCGCATCAGCGATATGAAGCGGGACAACGCCAACATCGACGGCAACACTGCCATGGGCTCCATGCTCCAGATCGGCTCCGCCGGTGCCAAGGCTTACAACGAGATCTACCTGCTCCGTCCCGAGCATGCTAAGGCTTACCGCAACGGCGATATCCACATTCATGACTTCGACTTCTACAGCCTGACCACCACCTGCTGCCAGATCGATATTCTGAAGCTGTTCCATGGCGGCTTCTCCACCGGACACGGCTACCTGCGGGAACCCAACTCCATCCAGAGCTATGCCGCGCTGGCAGCCATCGCCATCCAGTCCAACCAGAACGACCAGCATGGCGGCCAGTCCATCCCCAACTTTGACTACGGCATGGCCGAGGGTGTTGCCAAGACCTACCGCAAGGCTTTTACCCGCCGCCTGAAGGATGCCGTGGAGGACTATCTGGACCTGAGTGATGAAACCGCTGCAGTCAGCGCCATCATCGAATCTGCGGAAAAGGCCACCGGCGAGACCGCCAAGCTGGAAAGCAGCGAAGCCTATATCGCTGCTATTTCCGAAGGACTGGCAAAGCAGTATGGCATCTCTCCCGAAATGGCCCATAAGCTCATCACCCGCGCCTCCATCCGGGCCTACAAGAAGACCAACCGGGATACCCAGCAGGCTATGGAAGGCTTCGTCCACAATCTGAACACCATGCACTCCCGTGCCGGTGCCCAGACCCCCTTCTCCTCCATCAACTATGGCACCGACGTAAGCCCTGAGGGCCGTATGGTCATCCGTAATATCCTGCTGGCACTGGATGCTGGTCTGGGCCATGGCGAGACCTGTATCTTCCCCATCCACATCTTCAAGGTCAAGGAAGGTGTCAACTACAACGAAGAGGACCCCAACTACGACCTGTTCCGCCTGAGCTGCAAGGTCAGCGCCAAGCGCCTGTTCCCCAACTACACCTTCTTGGACTCCCCCTTCAACCTGCAGTACTACGTCCCCGGGCGTCCCGAAACAGAGGTCGCTACCATGGGCTGCCGTACCCGCGTCATGGGCAACGTCTACGATCCCAGCCGGGAGATCTCCTATTCCCGGGGCAATCTGAGCTTCACTTCCATCAACCTGCCCCGTCTGGCAATTGAAAGCGACGGCGACGAGGAGCTCTTCTACGAAAAGCTCCATGGTATGCTGGAGCTGGTCGCTCAGCAGCTGTTGGACCGCTTTGAAATTCAGGCCAGCAAGCACATCTACAATTATCCCTTCCTGATGGGACAGGGCATCTGGCTGGATTCCGACCATCTGACGCTGCAGGATGACCTGCGGGAGGTCCTGAAGCACGGCACCCTGTCCATTGGCTTCATCGGTCTGGCTGAGACCCTGACCAGCCTCTATGGCCAGCACCACGGTCAGAGCGAGGACATCCAGAAGAAGGGTCTGGAGATCATCGGCTTCATGCGCAAATTCTGCGATGCAAAATCTCAGGAGCTGAAGATGAACTTCTCTCTGCTGGCAACCCCCGCAGAGGGCCTGTCCGGCCGCTTCATCCGTATGGACCAGAAGCGTTTCGGCAAGATCAAGGGCATCACCGACCGGGAGTACTACACCAATTCCTTCCATATCCCCGTCTGGCACCCCATCTCCGTCTACGACAAGATCCGTCTGGAAGCCCCCTACCACGCCCTGTGCAATGCCGGTCACATCAGCTATGTAGAACTGGACGGCGATACCGCCCGGAACGTGGAGGCCTTTGAATCCGTGGTCCGCTGCATGCACGACTTCGGCATCGGCTACGGCTCCATCAACCACCCTGTTGACCGCGATCCCATCTGCGGCTATGTGGGCATCATCGGCGATGTCTGCCCCCGCTGCGGCCGTCGGGAGGGCGAGGAGATCGCCCCCGAGCGTGTGGAAGAGCTGAAGCGCCTGTATCCCCAGATGCCCGCTTTCCAAGGCATTGAGTGATTTCGTCACAGTGATTTTTGCGGGAATTTGTAATAATTAGAATGTAGGGGGCGGCGTCCTCGACGCCCCCTATGTATCCAATATGCATTCACCATACCGTTTCTTTCCTATTCCCACCGGGACGTCGAGGACGCCGTCCCCTACATCCCCTATTGGTACTAAGGAGGTACTTTTATGACTATCAAATCTAAGAACGAAAAGCTGGGTCAGGGTGTTGGCTTTGAGCGCATCCGCCGCATCACCGGCTACTTGGTCGGCACCATGGACAAGTGGAACGACGCAAAGCGTGCAGAGGAGCGTGACCGTGTTAAGCACGGTCTGAACGGAAATGCTTGAGCTTAGCGGCATCGTTTCCGACAGCATTGTAGATGGCCCCGGCATCCGCACCGCCATTTTCTCACAGGGCTGCCCCCATCACTGTCCCGGCTGCCATAACCCGGAAACTTGGGAGTTCGGCTGCGGCACCCAGATTCCCGTGGAGGCGGTGGTGGAGATTGTGGAAAGCAATCCCCTGTGCCGGGGTGTTACCTTCTCCGGCGGCGAGCCCTTCGCACAGGCAGCAGCCTTTGCGCGGCTTGCCAAGGCGCTGAAAGAAAAAGGCTACGAAGTTGCCTCCTATTCCGGTTTTACCTTTGAGGAGCTGCTGAGGGGCTCAGATGCCCAGAAGGAGCTGCTGGCCTCCATCGACATTCTCATCGACGGGCGTTTCCTACAAGCCCAGAAGAGCCTCGAGATTGCCTTCCGGGGCAGCCGCAACCAGCGGATCCTAGACGTAAAAGACAGCCTCGCCGAAGGCAAGGCCATAGAAACCACCAGCAAACGCTGGCTGGGAGAATATTGAACGCATAGGTCCTGTGTCAAGCGTTGGCGCAGGAACAAATAAAAGGACATCCGATTCGGGGCGGTCCAATAAAACAGTTTTACAATTGTTTTCGGGAAACGGCATGATTTCAGTCATGCCGTTTTTCCGTTTTTCAAATCATAGAGTAATGTTGCAGGAAGAATCCCAATGTAGTTGTAGCTGATTTCCACATCCTGCACCCGGCGTCCACTGGAATTGTCCGGAGCATGGACATAGACTGCTTTAACTAGATCGTTCAGCACTGCGGGAGTCAATTTCTCCAGATGCAGATACTTCTTGGCTTGACGGATAAATTTGTCCACATTCTCCGTCTGATCTTCCTGCCGTTGAATTTCATCTTCCAGAATGTCAATCTTTTCTCTCAGTTCAGCCTGTTCCTTTTCGTAGTCGTCTGCGAGCATCTGAAACCGTGCTTCACTGAGTTTTCCACCCACCATATCCTCATAAATACGCTTGAATAACCGATCCAGTTCGGCTAATCGGTTATCGGATTTCTGGAGCATCCGCCGCTTTGCAGCAAGCTCTTTTCTGACTTCGGCATTTCGCTTGGCACCTAGTGCCTTTCGGAACGCATCCTCATGGCTGGCGATGCAGGAGATCACCAACTGCATATGCCGCAAAGTACCTTCCTCCAGAACCACAGCCCGGATGAAATGGGATGTACAGGTTTCCGAACCCCGTCTGCGGGTAGTGGAGCAAATGAAGTGATCCTGCCGGGTTTCGAAGTTCTTACTGGTACAGTAGTACAGCTTTTCACCGCAGTCAGCGCATCGAACCACGCCGGAGAACATATTGCTCTTTCCGGTTCGGGTAGGACGGCGCTTGTTCTTTCGAAGCTCCTGTACCCGGTAGAAGGTTTCTTCATCCACAATCGCATCATGGGTATTCTCGAAAATCTTCCATTCGGACTGGGGATTTTCGATTTTCTTTTTGCTCTTGCAGGAAAGTGATGATCTCGCTGAGTTCCTTCAGATTGTTAGCTTTTGCCTTCTGGGTATATGCACCGGCATTGCGCTGATTGAAGTAAATCTGTAGCAGCGAAATCAGATCCGGAGTCTGAGGCTTGCTCAGTTCTTCCTTTGCTTCCTTCAGCCAGTCCAGCAGAGCGGCGATCTTTTTTCTCACACTCTGAATTAAAGAATTGGTAGCCTTGATCCAGCGGTTGAATTCACCCTTGTCGGTACGAATACCTTTAGCTTCCATCTGCCGGACGGCAGGTCCTTCATGGATGGTAGGGAGAACATCCACACCCTGTCTTTCATAGCTGCGATGGTCAATTCGTTCCGGCAGCCCCTTTTCCTCAAACTTGGCATTGCACATCGCCGCCCATTGTTTCCGCCAGTATTCCAGCGTTTCCGGACTGCCCCAGTCGGAGGTAGGGACTGCATTGAAAATGTAATTTCCATCTGCATCCAAGAGCCTGCTTCCTTCCTCATCCTGTTCATAGACTCGGCGCTGCTTCATGCCCCATTTGCCGTTTTCTTCAATAGGACGGATGGGAGCCATTACATGAAAATGTGGATTGGAAATACCTCCAAGTTCGGTATCCGGAACATGGATGGCAAAATCCACCACCATCCCCCGGCTCACAAAATGCTCCAATAAAAACTGCCTTGCAAGTGCGACGTTCTCATCCAGGGAGAACTCATTTTGCAAGGCAATGTCGAAACTGTATGCAAGTTGTGCGTTCTTTACACGCTCAGCTTTTTCTACTGCATTCCAGAGGGTTTGCCGGTCGGCATATTCTCTGGGTGCGTGGTCGGGGAGAAGAATTTCAGAGCAGATCACGCCGCCCTTGTTGGTGTAGTCGGAGGTTTCACCGTAATATTCGCTGTACAGCTTCTCTCCGGCACGATAGGCCGCGGCAGCAATGGCGGACTGTCCTTTGCTGCGCTTAATCTGTGTTACATTCAGGTGAAACAGGGCCAATAGGCACATCCTCTTTTTCCCGGTGTAGCAGTACCGCATTGTGAATCACTCTCTGCACATCGGGCATTTCCAGAATGCCTTCCATCAATTCATTAACCTCCGGTAAAGTCAATTCCTTGATCTCCGGCGCGATACTCTCCATGGTACCGGCAATGGTGCAAAGACGGTGGGTGCGTTTCTTCCGATCTGCTTTTTCGTAATAGGACTTCCGGTTTTCCAACCGCTGCTGGTTGTGCTGAAGCTGTTCCAGTTTTTGCTCCACGCTGGCCTGTTCCTGCTGGAGTTTCACAAGCTCCGGGTTGGATTGATACATAATAATCCTCCTTTGATTGTCGTATTGAATAAAGAAATAGGGAACAAATATGGTTCGTAAGAACCCTGTTTGTTCCCTATTTGAGCAGGGATAGATCGATAATCAGGTAAGGGGACATGATGTATACATACCGGTCTGCCTGATTCAGCATATTCTGGATAACGCTCTTACCAACCCGGCGGTTGTAGATCGGTGCAGGACCGTCACCGAAGGGCACCAAATAACCTGCTTCCGGGACGGAATATTCCGGGAAATAATCGTGCTTCTGCTCCGGCTTTTTGCGGACGTTGATGCCGTAATCGATCAGGAACAGATTGGTCAGCTCTTTGACGGCATCTCCCTCCAGACGGAGGCCAACGTCCTTCCAATGACCGAACCTGACCACCTCGTTAATGTACTCGTCCGCGATATTCGCGCCGCCGGTATAACCGATCTTACCGTCAATAACGGTAATCTTCCGGTGGGAGCGGTTGTTGAATTCAGAATCCGCATTTCCCTTCAGCGCAGAGAAGGGTGTGGCATCGATGCCGAAGCCGCGCAGCGTTTTGAAATAGTCACCGGGCAGCGTCATCATACAGCCGATATCGTCATAGACCACTTTGACCTCTACTCCGGCAGCGGCTTTTTCCTTCAGAATTTCCAGAATGGAATTCCAGAAGTGGCCTTCTTCAATGATGAAATACTCCATAAAAATGAAGTGCTCGGCGCTGCGCAGATCCTCCAGCAAGCGGGCAAACATGGATTCGCCCAAAGGGAAGTATTCCTGCTTTGTATCGGAGTAGGCAAATATTTACAATCATTATAGTATAATAAGGACCCATTTGTAGATGTGACCAACGCAAAAAGAGGTCACCCTCAAAGGCAACCTCTTTTGCTCCTTACAATCTGCCATAACGCCGTGTTGTTTCATAAATTCGCTTTGTCAGGGATTCCGATATAAAATCCTTTCTGGCGCGCCAAGTCCAGTTGTTGGACGACAGCGTTCCCGGGAAATTCATTCGCGCGGTACCGCCCAGTTCCAGATAGTCCTGCATCTGAATGATGCAAAGACGGCTAACAGAACTCATGCCGCCGCGAATCATGCCCCAAACCAGGCCTTCTTCATCGTTAAGACCCAGATATGCCTTAGCAAGAGCAGTATCTTCTGGGGCAGCTTCCTGCAACCATTGTGCCAGAGTCAAATTATCGTGGGTTCCGGTATAGCACACGGAATTCACCGGATAGGTATGAGGGAGATAGTCTGCCGTTTCACGGGAGTCAAAGGCAAACTGCAAAACCTTCATTCCGGGATATCCGGACTCCTCTTGCAACCGGCGCACTTCGGGTGTGACATAGCCCAGATCCTCGGCAATAAATTCCAGATCCGGCAATGCTTCCTGAATGGCCCGAATAAAATCCAAGCCAGGTCCCTGCTGCCACGTACCGCCTGCCGCAATCTTATCGCCAGCCGGAACAGCCCAGTAACTTTCAAACCCTCTGAAGTGATCCAGACGTACCACATCGTACATTTTAGCAGCAGCAGACAACCGACGGATCCACCAGGCAAATCCGGTTTCCTTCATTTTGTCCCAATTGTACAGGGGGTTACCCCATAGCTGACCATCAGATGTGAAGGAATCCGGCGGACATCCCGCAACCGCTGTGGGACGACAATTGGCATCAAGCTGGAATAACTCGGGTGCGGACCATACGTCCACAGAATCCAGAGGAACGTAAATCGGCACGTCTCCGATGATTTTGACTCCTCTTTGGTTTGCATAGCTGCGCAATGCCCTCCATTGCCGGAAAAACTGATACTGGAGGAAGTAATGGAACTGAACAGTATCTTGTAATTCCTGAGAGACACTGCGGATGATTTCCGAGATGCGCATCATCAGGCTCATAGACCACTCATACCAGGGGCGACTGTGGAATTTCTCCTTCAGAGACATGAACAGCGCATAATCTTCCAGCCAATCCGCGTTTTCGGCTACGAACTTATGAAATGCTTCGTCGGGCGAGAACCGTTCATATGCCAGATACAGCAATTTGCCTCGATTCTCAAACATACAACCGAAGTCGACACGGCTTTCGTCAGAACCCCAGTGTACGCTGTCCACCTCTTCCTGCGTTAGCAGGTGCTCATCGATCAGCATATCCAAATCAATCAGATAATGATTACCAGCGAACGAAGAAAAGGACTGATAAGGAGAGTCGCCGTAGCCTGTGGGATTCAATGGAAGAACCTGCCAGTAGATTTGTCCCGTTTCGCATAGGAAGTCCACAAATTCATAGGCGCACTTACCCATACTGCCAATGCCGTATGGGCTGGGTAATGATGTCACATGCATCAAAATTCCACTTTTTCTCATAATTATCTCCTTAGTCATCATCAATACGTCTTGTACTTTCCCGTTGATGCAGAGCATAAGGAACAGCCTCATGGCAAGCATGTCCACCATGTTCGATACGATTGATCAAGATTTCCACGCTTCTCTGAGCCATAATCTTCGCTGACTGTATCACGGTTGATAGCTGTGGAACCAAAAAAGAGCCTAACATCAAACCGTCAAAACCCATAACGGATACGTCCTTAGGAACCCGGAGACCATTATTGTGTAAGGCACGGATGGCTCCGATAGCCATAACGTCCGAAATGGCAAACAGCGCTGTGAACTTACGATCATTGGCGATTAGCCGCTGAGTCGCATTATATCCATCCTGATAAGAAAAGCGCACCCCCTGATAGTCTAATTCTTCATCGTATTCAATCCCATGGTTCCGAAACGATTGCAGACAACCCTCATAGCGAAGACGGCTGGTATCGGATACTTCCCGGTCACCGCCCACAATAACAAATTTCCTATGGCCAAGGGCAATCAAGGAATCCATTGCACAGCGCGCAGCCTGACGGTCGTCGGTGGATACGCTGGATAGGTTATCAAAGGGAAGTCCCGATGCGTCATTGGATACAAGAACACAGGGGATTTCGATTTTTCTGAAATCTCTCTGAAAATTTTGACTGTTGCCGCCGAGAAAAAGAATACCCAGTGGTTTTTTTTCTCGACATAACTGGATTGCACGAAGCACTTCGTTGCAATCCTCGTCCATATAGTCGACATGGAGAGGATAGTCTGTTTTGTCGATCTGCGTCTGGATGGTCTCTATCATTTCAGCGAACATTTCGTTAGAGGTTCCTTTGACTACGACCACAATAGAATTTGCGTGCTGCTTCAGCTGCTGTGCATTGGTGTTGATTTGGAAACCGCATTTGTCAACCAGCTTGTTGATTTCTTCCCGGGCTTTATCGCTGACATTGGGATGATTGTTCAACACTCTGGACACGGTCGCAACGCTGTATCCAGACTTCTCAGCCAGGTCTTTTATCGTCATAGACTGCCCCCCTCTTCATAGTATAGGGTATCAGCCCTTCACAGCACCAGCAACAACGCCCTTAATAATATGTTTCTGGCAGATCAGATAAACGACAATGATGGGCAGAACGGTCAGCATGATGCAGGCCATCATAGGACCCATTTCCACACGGCCGAAGCTGCCCTTGAAATACTGGATCAGAATCGGCACAGTGGTATATTTCTTGCGGTCCAGCACCAGATAGGGCAGCAGATAGTCGTTCCAAACCCACATAGTCTCCAGAATGCCCACAGAAATCATGGTAGGCTTCAACACAGGAAGGACAATCATGAAGAAGGTCTGTACAGGATTACAGCCATCGATCATAGCCGCTTCCTCAATTTCCAGAGGAATTGACTTCATGAAACCGGCAAACATGAACACGGCAAGACCTGCACCAAATCCCAGATAAATCACCCAGATATTCCAGGGGGTATTTAGCTTCAGTTGATCGGAGGTTGCTGCCAGTGTAAACATCAGCATCTGGAAAGGCACCACCATGGAGAATACAAACAGGAAGTATACCAACTTGGTAAAGATATTCTCCACCCGGGTGATATACCAGGCACACATGGAACAGAACAGCAGAATGGCTGCCACAGAAGTTAACGTGATCAGCATACTTGTGAAGAAAGCGGTTACAAAGCCTTTGGAACCAATGGCATTGGCATAGTTCTGAAGACCTGCGAAGGTTTCAACAGTAGGAAGTTGGAAAGCGGTATTGGTGGAAATGGCATTTTCCAGCTTCAGAGAGTTAAACAGGATCATGATAACGGGATAAACCCAGACGACACTGAGGACCGTCAGAAAAACAGTCAGCACGGTGTTAGACAGACTTTGCTTTTTCTTCATTACTGCTGCACCTCCTTGGAACGGGTAAGCTTGAGCTGGATCAAAGAAATGGAAATGACCATAATGCAGAATACCACAGCCTTAGCCTGGCCGATGCCCTTCCAGGCTGCACCTGAGCGGGCATAGAAATTATTATAGATATTCAGAGCCAGCATTTCGGTGGCATGGTTGGGATCACCGCCGGTCAACGCCAGGTTCTGGTCAAAGAGCTTGAATGAATTGGTCAGAGTCAGGAAGAGACAAATGGTGATGGAGGGCATCACGTTGGGGATCTTCACCTGGAACAGGGTCTGGGTGGGGGTAGCGCCATCGATTCGGGCCGCCTCAATCAGTTCGTTGGGAATGGACTGAAGGCCAGCAATGTAAATGATCATCATATATCCGATCTGCTGCCAGCACATCAGAATGATCATGCCCCAATAGCCGGCTGAGGTGTTCAGTGCAAGCAGAGGAGCACCCACTAGGCTCAGAACACAGTTAATCAAAATATTCCAGATATAGCCAAGCACAATACCGCCGATCAGATTGGGCATAAAATAGACAGTGCGGAACACATTGGTTCCCACGATTCCCTTTGTCAGGGCGAGGGCGATCGCAAAGGCCAGCACGTTGATCAGGACGGTGGATACCACTGTGAAGCTTGCAGTAAAGGTCAAAGAATCCCAGAACTGAGCATCCTGAAATACCTTGATATAGTTGCCGATGCCCACCCAGGTAGCTTTATTGATGGTAGTAAACTTACAGAATGACAGATACAGGCCTTCGGCAAACGGGACTACAAAACCGATTATGAAGGCACAAAATGTAGGCAGTACAAAAAGCGGCCACCATTTCTTTGTTGCTTTAATCAAAAGTATCTCCTCCTAATATTTTTTTAATAACAAAACTCAAATGCCATACCATATGGCATCTCACTTCTGTTATTAAAGGAAGAGGGTGGGCAGTGGCCCACCCTCATTTAGAATTGAAAATTAGCCCAGCATTGCGTACTCGGAAGCCCAGCCGTCAACGAAAGCGGTGACGACAGCAGCCCAGTTAGCATCGGTCTGGTCAGCAGCGTAAGCGGTCAGAGCGGAACCAACCATGTTCTTCCACTCCTCGGAGGGCATGGTGGGGAAGTTCCAGGACACGGGGTTCTTTCCGGCTGCGGTATAAGCCACATCCTGCTTAACGAACAGGTTGGGGGACTCAACAGCGGTGTCGAAGGGGATGACGAAGCCCATGTCGTTAGCCATAGCGGCAGCGCCAGTCTCGGAAGAGACACACCAGTTGATGAATGCCAGAGTTGCAGCGATGTCTTCCTCGGAAGCATCCTTGTTGACACACCAGTAGTTCTCGGTGCCGGTGCACAGACCCTGGTTAGCCTCGTCGCCAGCGCCGACGTAGATGGGGATCATAGCCAGATCTTCGTCAGCGTAGACAGCGGACAGGGAGCCGTACTCCCAGGAACCGTTCTGGAAGAAGACAGCCTCGCCGTTCAGGAACTCGTTACGGCTGTCGTCGCCGGTCTTAGCGGACAGGTCAGCGGGAGCGCAGGTGGAGTTGTTGATGTACAGGTCCCAAATCTGGCGGTAGTTGTCCAGATAGTCGCCCTTGATTTCGGTGGTAGTGCCGATGCCGTCTGCCTGATACTCGAAGTAGATGGGCAGGTTGGCCAGGTGGGTCTTGAATCTCCAGTCGGAGGAGGAGTCCATACCGGCGGAGGAGAAAGCAGCGAAGCCCAGCTCAGCGGAACGAGCGGTGATATCCTCAGCGACCTTCTTCAGGGTCTCGAAGGAGTTGATGTCCTCAACGCTGTAGCCAGCCTTAGCCAGCAGAGCCTTGTTGGTGATGATGCCGTAGGACTCGATAACGTAAGCAATACCCAGAACAGCGTCGCCTTCCTTCAGTGCGAAGCCGTCGGAGGTCAGGTGGCTGTAGATGTCGGAGCCTGCCAGATCGTAGCAGTAATCCTTCCAGTTAGCCAGACCCACGGGGCCGTTGACCTGGAACAGGGTGGGCGCCTCGGACTTGGCCATTTCAGCCATCAGAGTCTCTTCGTAAGTGCCGGAAGCAGCGGTCAGAACGGTGACGGGAACGCCAGTCTCTGCAGTGTATGCAGCAGCCAGCTTCTGCCAAGCTTCGTCCTGTTCGGGCTTGAAGTTCAGGTAGTAAACGGAACCAGCAGCAGCGGGAGCTTCAGTTGCGGGAGCTTCAACAGCGGGAGCTTCGGTTTCGGGTGCGGTGTTGCCGCCGCAGGCGACTAGGCCCAGAACCATGACCATAGCCAGCAGCATTGCAATCAGCTTTTTCATTGTTTTTCCTCCTAGTTTTGTAGTTAGTTATTTGCTTAATCGGCAGAAGCCGCGAAAGCCAAGAAACAGGGTATTTTTCACAAATACCGCATTGGGAAAAATGTAAACGATTTCATATCTTTTGAGTTAAATATAACGCGGTTTTTTTGTGAATGCAACTAAAAATTTCGTTTCCTCAAAGCAATCTGCAATTTAGCTAATTCCATTCCCGGATTTTTGTGCATAATATATGTTCATCGATTTGTAAACGGTTACACATATGTTTTTATATACAGCAGCAATCGCGTCTCTGGCGTTGTCCGGCGCTGTGCGACCCATTTATGTACAGGCAAAATTCATACGGAAAATAAAAATACCTGCTTATCCATTTGCCCGGAAATCGCAGAACTTCGGCTTTGCGGAGCATTTCCGTGAAAACGGTTCCAATTTCCTCAAGCCATTGTCGACCATCATGTCGAAGCCACGCTTGGGTTGCAACAATCACATCTGCCTTGCGGACAACATAGCTCCCGTTAAGGCCATGGAACACTGCAGCTTCATCAGGAAACACGAAGGCATAGGGTTCCGTCAGGGTGATGAGCGGAATATCTGTAAATGCTTCTTGATATAAAGTTTGCAACAAAAAATGCGTGATACCCGGCTCATGAAGCAAGTATCACGCATTCATTTTGTCGCACCCTGTTTGGCAGCTACCCTATGTCAGTAATTTTCATACTGTCTTATCGGAAGCTACCCGATTGGATGTCCTTTTTGTTTTGTGATTCGTGTACACTTTAGATATCACTTTTCGGACACAAAAAAGCTGCCATGCTTCCAAACTTTTATTTTTTTCGTTTGCAGGATTCGACATTCGTGATTATTATGCTATAGCAGCAGGCACTGCCTGAATGATATGCCTCTTTGCATTTCCAGTTTTCTGGACTATAATCAAAGTATCGTATCCGCTCTGTAACAATATCACGGATTGCTTCCAATTATACCGATATAATATGCTTAAGATAAGATTACAGAGAAAGAAGGGTTCTTATGAAATATATTACGAAGATCCATGGACGAGAGATTCTGGACTCCAGAGGAAATCCCACTGTTGAAGTAGAAGTTTATCTGGCAGACGGTTCCATTGGACGGGCCTCGGTTCCCTCCGGGGCTTCCACTGGTATTTACGAAGCCTGCGAGCTGCGGGATGGGGATCCCGGACGGTATCTGGGTAAGGGTGTCAGCAACGCCGTACATAACGTGAATACCGAAATTGCCGAAGCCCTCATCGGTGCAAATGCGCTGGATCAGGCAGCCATTGACCGCCGCTTGATTGAGCTGGACGGTACACCCAACAAAAGCCGTCTCGGTGCCAATGCCATTCTGGGTGTTTCCCTGGCATGCGCCAAAGCAGCAGCGGCTTCACTGGGGCTAAGCCTGTACCGATACATCGGCGGAAGCAATGCAAAGATGCTTCCTGTTCCCATGATGAACATCCTCAACGGCGGTGCCCATGCCTCCAACAATGTGGACATCCAGGAATTTATGATCATGCCGGTTTCCGCACCCAGCTGGAAGGAAGCCCTGCGCCGAAGCGCCGAGGTTTTCCACGCACTGAAAGTGGTCCTGAAGGAGCGGAACATCCCCGTCACCGGTGTGGGTGATGAGGGCGGCTATGCACCGTGGCTTAAAAAAGATGAGGATGCTCTGGCTGTAATCGTTGCAGCCATCGAAAAAGCAGGCTACATTCCCGGTGAGGATTTCATGATCGCCATCGATGCTGCTTCTTCGGAGTGGTACGATGCAGAGTTGGATGCCTATAGGCTTCCCAAGGCAGGAAAGGTTCTCTCCCGGCAGCAACTGGTGAAGCTCTGGCAGCGGTTTGTGAAGCAGTATCCCATTATCTCTCTGGAGGACGGCATGGGCGAAACTGACTGGGAAGGCTGGGCTATGCTGACGAAGGCCATCGGCGACAAGGTGCAGCTGGTGGGTGATGACCTGTTTGTAACCAACACGGAGCGCCTGTCGCAGGGCATTAAACAAAGAATCGGCAATTCCATACTGATCAAGGTCAACCAGATTGGTACCCTCACGGAGACTCTGGATGCCATTTCCATGGCACACCGGGCAGGCTATACCGCTATCGTATCCCACCGCTCCGGGGAGACGGAAGATACCACCATTGCAGATATCTCCGTTGCTGTGAACGCAGGACAGATCAAAACCGGTGCTCCCAGCAGAAGTGACCGGGTGGCAAAATACAACCAGCTTCTTAGGATTGAAGAAGAACTGGGCAGCAATGCCCAATTCCCCGGACGAGACACATTTTTCAATCTGAAGTAAAGAGCGTATCAAAAAAGGATAATGGAGAGGAGACAACCGTATGTGGTTCGTACTTGCCCTGGGATCATCCCTTTTCGCAGCAGCTACTTCTATCCTCGCAAAAGTCGGCGTTTCCAATGTAAACTCCAACCTGGCTACCGCCATCCGCACCACCGTTGTTCTTGTCATGGCTTGGGGCATGGTCTTTTTGACCAATGCCCAGCATGGCATCGACCAGATCAGCAGGCGAAGCTGGCTGTTTCTGATCCTTTCCGGTCTGGCTACAGGCGCCTCTTGGCTGTGCTATTTTAAGGCGCTGCAAATCGGAGATGTGTCAAAGGTCGTTCCGATCGATAAACTCAGCGTCGTAATCACCATCCTCCTGGCAACCGTACTGCTTCATGAGCAGCTCACCCTCCGCTCTATACTGGGATGCATTCTCATTGCCGGAGGAACACTGCTTATGGTTTTGTAAAACATATTGAATCTTCCAATAGAATCCTATATAATGGAACTGCCAATAAATAAAAATTGGAGGGTTATTTATGAAATATGTTTGTGACCTCTGCGGTTGGGAATACGACGAGGAGCTTGGGTATCCCGAAGGTGGTATCGAACCTGACACTGCATGGGAGGATGTGCCCGAAGATTTCGAGTGTCCCATGTGTCTGGTTGGTAAGGATCAGTTCTCCGAAGTATAAATAGCAAGGCATCGGATCATGCGTCCGATGCCTTTTTCTATCTAGCAATCATTCAAACAAATCCATCAGGTATCCATAGCCTTCGGCTTCCATTTCGTCGTAGGGAATGAACCGAAGGGATGCGCTGTTAATGCAGTACCGGACACCGT
>JAFSCK010000035.1 GCA_017436785.1 Oscillospiraceae bacterium
ATGTTTTTGACCCCCAAAACCAACAAGTAAGTTACCAAAGATACGGAAGGAGAACTACCTATGCCTAAGCTGAAAACCCATAGCGGTGCAAAGAAGAGATTCAACCTGACCAAGTCCGGTAAGGTTAAGAGAGCACGCGCTTACAAGAGCCACATCCTCACCAAGAAGGACACTAAGCGTACCCGTCGTCTGCGCACCACTGCATACGCTGATGTGACCAACGTCGCTACGATCAAAGAACTGATCCCGTACAAATAAGGATAGGAGGATACTGAAATGGCAAGAGTTAAAGGCGCAATGATGACGCGCAAGAGAAGAAATGCTACCCTGAAGCTGGCCAAGGGCTACTGGGGTTCTAAGTCCAAGCACTTCAAGATGGCCAAGCAGGCCGTTATGAAGTCCGGCAACTACGCTTTCGTTGGCCGTAAGCTGAAGAAGCGTGATTACCGCAGACTGTGGATCACCCGTATCTCCGCTGCCGTTGCTCCCTACGGTCTGAACTACTCCAAGTTCATGAACGGTCTGAAGAAGGCTGGCATCGAAATGAACCGTAAGAGCCTGTCCGAGATGGCTATCCACGATGCTGCTGCTTTCGCAGCTGTTGTGGAGAAGGCTAAGGCTGCTCTGTAAGAAGCAATCAAAGACCCTGCTGCGCAGGGTCTTTTCCCATTTGTAGGGGCGGATGACCACATCCGCCCAGGGTCGGTGTAGTCACCGACCCCTACATTTCCCAAGGAGGCACTATGGAACTATGTCACACCGCTACCCGTTCCGGGCGGCTTTCCTCTTTTCTGCGGGGTGAAATGGCTATGTCCGCGGGTCTGGTAAATCGGCTGAAGTGGTCGCACCGCATTTTGGTAAACGGCCAGCCCCGGCATAACGATTTCCAGGTCACCCCCGGGGATGTGATCTGCGCCCTGCTGGACGATCCCCAGCCGGAATACCCGGCAGAATTTGGGGAACTGACCGTTATCTATGAGGATGCGTACCTGCTGGCGGTAGACAAGCCTGCCGGGATGCTGATCCACCCCTCCCACAGCCGTCTTACCGGCACATTGGCAAACCTGGTGTTAGGTCACTACCAAGTCACAAAGCAAAGCTGCGCCTTTCACCCCCTGACCCGGCTGGACCGGGATACCAGCGGCATCGTACTGCTGGCGAAAAATTCCCATATCCACAGCCTGCTCCAAAGCACTCCCGTGGAGAAGACTTATCACGCTTTGGTTTATGGCTGCCCGGAGGCGGACAGCGGCATCATCGATGCCCCCATCGTCCGAAAGCCTTTACCCAGCCTGCTCCGGGAGATCTCTCCTGAGGGAAAGCCCTCCGTAACAGAGTACCGGGTACTGGAAAAGCACGATGGCTACAGCAAGCTGGCGCTGACCCCCGTTACGGGGCGCACTCACCAGCTGCGGCTCCATTGCGCCTATATGGGCTTTCCCATTTTGGGTGATCCCCAGTACGGCAGTGAAGAATCCACAGCCTTTTCCGCCCAATGGAACCTTACCCACCAACTATTGTGCGCCAGCACCCTGAAGCTGCCGCACCCCGTCACGGGCCAGTTCCTTGTACTGCATTCCCAATATCACCCCAAACTCCTATGAAACTTTTTTGTTGCAATTTTCTCCATTCATTTGTATTATTTTAAAAAAAGGAGGTAGCTGTATGAAAAAATCTTTGTTCAGCCTTATTTTTGTATTCATTGTTTTACTGGGCGGCTGCGCCACTCAGAGTCCGGAGGTCACCACCGAACCTACCGTCACCGAATCCGCCATCGCCGGGACCGCCGGTCCGGAATATCAGCCCTATGCCGGCTCTCTGGAAAACTACACCTATTACTATGCCGACGGCCGTGACCTGAAATGGGAAGAGGATGTGCTCTATACCGCCGAAGCCTTTTTTGGCGAAACATCTTTGCACGGTCATCCCCTGCTGGTCGACGAGGATGTTCAAATCCTGTTCGCCATGAGCAGCGCTTCCATGGATTACCGCCCGTTCTATGACGAAGCCCTCCGCGCTCAGTTTCTCCAGGACATCAACGACCTGATTCCTCGCATCACCGAACTGGAGGACGAGCAGATTCTCCTTGCCCTGCAGAAGGCGATCGCCAAGCTGGGCGACCTGAACTCCTATGTGCATTCTCCTGGGGAACAGGTCTATCCTATTTTCTTTACTGCCTTTTTCACCGACCGCGGCGCTGAGTTCCGTTCGGTGATGATGCCCGAAGAATACTCCCAGCTGTTGCTTAAGAAGCCGGTGTCCATTAACGGTACACCCATCGTAGAAGTGATCCAAAAGCTGATGGAGTACAGTTCCCACGAAAACGAATACGCCGCCAACTATTTCATCAGCCAGTTCCTTTCCCAGCCTGCCTATCTGGAAGCCATCGGCATCACCGACGGTGAGGCCCCCGTCAGTTTCCGGTTCCTCGATGCAGAGGGAAAGAAGGTCGATGTTTCTCTGTCCCCTGTGAAATACGCCGATCTGCAGATGGATAGTCTTACCGGCTATTCCTCCGTCTCCATCCGGGATAAGGACAATTCCCGCAACTACTGGTGGGAATATCTGGAGGAAGAGCAGGCCCTGTACGTCCGGTTTAACCTCATTGAAGAAGACACCAGCTTGGTCTACAACAGCTTCATCCAGCAGCTGCATGAGCAAGTTCCCCAAGCCAAAACGGTCATCGTGGATCTTCGGGGCACGACCGGCGGCACTTTCCACTCCGGCCTGTCCATCGACTTGGGCAATCTGCTGAACCAGCTGAAAGGGCAAAAGAGCTATGTCCTGCTGGACGCTTCCAGCAACGGCGCGGCGATTTTGCTGTCCAGCTGTCTGCGGCAGCGGTCTGCCGACACCCTTTTGGTAGGCACTCCCGGCGGACAGCCGGCCAACTTCTTCACCAGTTACCAATCCTATAATATGCCCAACTCTGACCATGCATTTTCCATGTCCGACTTCTTCTATTATGGGGATGATAACGACACCGACGAAGCGCTGATGCCGGACATCGCGCTGTACCAGACCGCTGAGGATTTTGCAGCGGGCATTGACACTGTCCTGGAAGCCATTCTCTCCGGTGGCCTGTCCACCAATTAAAATTTCTTGAAAATATATTGAAATTCCCGAAAAAATCCGTTACAATAAATTATCTTTTTTGATTCAATGGAGGAATTTATATGAGCAGCAATGTCCGTCCCGATTCTATGCAGCGTATCACCAATTTTGAGCTGGCCAATGCCTTCATCGAAGAGCAGATCAAAGAAGTCCGCGCCCAAGTTGGTGACAAGAAGGTGCTTTTGGCCCTTTCTGGCGGTGTCGACTCCTCTGTAGTCGCTGCCCTGCTCATTAAGGCCATCGGTAAGCAGCTGGTCTGCGTCCACGTCAACCACGGCCTGATGCGCAAAAACGAGTCCGAAGGCGTTATCAAGATGTTTAAGGACGGCCTGGATGCCAACCTGATCTATGTGGATGCCACCGACCATTTCCTGGGTCTGCTGGCCGGCGTTTCTGACCCCGAGCGCAAGCGTAAGATCATCGGCAAGGAGTTCATCACTGTTTTTGCTGATGAAGCCCGTAAGCTGGATGATATCACCTTCCTGGCTCAGGGTACCATCTACCCCGATATTTTGGAATCCATGAAGGCAGCCGAAGGCAAGAAGGCTGTTAAGTCTCACCACAATGTGGGCGGTCTGCCCGAAGACCTGCAGTTTGAGCTGGTGGAGCCCATCAAGCTGCTGTTTAAGGATGAGGTCCGTGTGGTGGGCGAAGCCCTGGGCCTGCCCCACGCTATGGTCTACCGTCAGCCCTTCCCCGGCCCCGGCCTGGGTGTCCGTTGCCTGGGTGCCATCACCCGTGACCGCCTGGAGGCTCTGCGGGAGGCCGATGCCATCCTCCGTGAGGAGTTCGCAAACAACGGCCTTGCTGAGAAGGTATGGCAGTACTTCATCGCTGTTCCCGACATCAAGTCTGTAGGTGTGAAGGACGAGAGCCGTTACGAAGGCTGGCCCGCTATCATCCGCGCGGTGAATACCAAGGATGCTATGACCGCCACCATTGAGGAGATCCCCTACGCACTGCTGCACCACATCACCTACCGGATCACCCACGAGGTCCCCGGCATCAACCGTGTCCTCCTGGATCTGACTCCCAAGCCCATCGGCACTATTGAGTGGGAATGACCCCGTGTGGCTGTATGGTTCTCTAAATAATTAGAAAAGCACCGTATTTTGTGGTATTTACCACAAAATACGGTGCTTTTTGTTCTTCTTTTGCATAATTCGAAATCTACTATTTTGAGTTTGACCAACTTTTGACCAACAGTTTCCCACTTGTTTATTTTCATATATACTTGCAAAGATTTAATTTAAGTGGTAAGATTGTGTTGGAGATGCAAATTTTCTGCAAATTACCCAGCTCATTACTTTATTATGGAGGTGTTTTATAATGAGCAATATCTATCCTTCTATCTTGAAAAAGATTGCCGCACTCAATATAGATATCTTTCATTACGAGGAGATTGTCCGCTGTTACGCTCTGGCGAAGCTCAATATAGAGAACTCCAGTAAGCCTGATTATACAGACGGAATTCATACGACAGAATTTGCTGCGGAGATTTCCCGGTATCAGCTGCTGCCCTCTGATGAGAACCCCTACTATGACAGTGCCGCTTTTTTCGCACTTTGCAGTGCGCTTGTCTCGGCAGGTATGGATACGGATTGCCGGCTGTTTTTTGAAACCTTCGCTCCCTTCCTGGTTACTGACTGGGATACGTTTGTGTCTAAGTTCCCAAAAGAACATCACAAAAAATTAGTCTATGTGCTTTATCTGATCCTCAAATCTACAAAGGAGTCTGAGCTACCAATTGCAGAAATTGAGGATGCCACGATTGAGAGCTTCTATGAGGAAAACAAGGAACTCTATCATTCATTTGGACTTACCAAGG
>JAFSCK010000011.1 GCA_017436785.1 Oscillospiraceae bacterium
GCCTTGCCTGCGCCGTTGCAGACCAGCAGAACCCGCTTGGCCTTCATGATGGAGCCGATGCCCATGGTGTAGGCATGGGTGGGAACATCTTCACGCTTCTCGAAGAAACGCTGGTTGGCATCGATGGTGGAGTCGGTCAGCTTCACGTGGTTGGTGCCCTTCACGAACTCATCGCAGGGCTCGTTGAAGCCAATGTGGCCGTTGGGGCCAAGGCCCAGCAGCTGCAGGTCAGCGCCACCAAAGGCATCAATGACGGCATCGTAGCGGGCGCACTCAGCAGCAGCGTCGGGGTTGGTGCCGTCGGGAATGTTGCAGTTGGCCTGGTCGATGTTCACATGATCGAACAGGTTGGTGCGCATGAAGTAGGCATAGCTCTGGTCGTGGTCCTTGGTCAGGCCAACGTACTCGTCCAGATTCACAGTTCTGACCTGAGAGAAATCCAGCTCGCCGGATTCATACTTGGCGATCAGCTCTTTGTAAGTACCCACAGGGCTGGAGCCGGTAGCCAGGCCCAGAACACAGTCGGGCTTCAGGTGTACCTGCGCGGCAATGATATTGGCAGCCTTCCGGCTGACATCTGCATAGTCCTTTGCTACGATGAGTCTCATATTGAGGTTCCCCTTTCATTTTGTAAAAACATTTTTCCTGTTTTTGTATATTTGTATTGTAGCATCTTTTACTCGGGATGTACAGTGTTTTTTTCATCAAATGTAGGGCGGGATCATGACTCCGCCCTACATTTTCTGGCCCTATTTTCCATTTCAGTTTTGGCACTATATTTATTGCCAGTTTTCGGTATAATAGCTTCAATCTCAGCAAGGAGGTATCTGTTATGGAAAAGAAACAGCCTATTTCCACCAAACAAATCGTTCTGACAGCCCTGATGGCTGCCCTTACCATTGTTGGCTCTGCCATTCGCATCACCATGCCCGTTGACATTGCCGGTACTACATCCTTTCATTTGGGCAACAGCATGTGCGCCCTGTCCGGCATTCTCTTAGGTCCCTGGCTGGGCGGTCTGGCTGCCGGCCTCGGTTCCTTTCTCTATGATATGACCAATCCTGCCTACATTGACGAGGCATGGATCACCTTCCTGACCAAAGGTGCTTACGGCCTGTTTCCCGGTCTTGTGATGCTTCTGTGGAAAGGAAACTGGGGTGTCATTAAGGCAGGAATCGCCGCGGCCTCCGGTGCCGTTGTCTACGCCGCAGCCTATCTGGCCAAAACCTACTATTGGAGCGGCCTTCTGAAGCACGGCCTGACCCCCGATGCCGCCATGGTCACAGTCTTCAGCAAGATCCCCGCCACCGTCTTCAATGCCGCCGTGGCCATCATCTTCGCCCCCATTCTGGCCGTGGCCATCCGCAAAGCATTGGAAAAGAACCGGCTTACATTGGAATAACACAAAACGCCAAACGGGAGAGCATTTTGCTCTCCCGTTTATTTTTTCAGTTCCCAGAGGTTGATCTGGCTGGATTTTTCGTACAGCCTCAAATAGCTGTCATACCGGCTTTTTTCGATCTTGCCTGCCTCAAAGGCTGCCCGAACGGCGCAGTCCGGTTCCTTCCGGTGAGAGCAGTCATCAAAGCGGCATTTTCCAATATACTTTCCAAAGTCCGGGAAGGCGTATTGGAGATTTTCCTTCAAAATTACTTCCATTTGATCCGTATCAAAGGAGGAAAAGCCCGGCGTATCCGCCACATAGGTATCCTCCCCCAGCCGGAACAGCTCCACATGCCGGGTGGTATGCCGTCCCCGTCCCAGCTTCTCGGAAACCTCACCGGTGGCCAGCTTCAATTCCGGTGCCAGACGGTTCAGGATACTGCTCTTGCCCACACCGGAATTTCCGGTGAAGGCCACCAGCTTACCCCGGATGGCCTCCCGCAAGGCTTCCACACCCTCGCCGGTCTCGGCACTGGTGCAGATCACAGGAAAGCCCGCATTTTCATAAATGCGTACCAGATCCAACGCCGGGTCCAGATCGCATTTGTTGACGCACACATATACCGGGACCTCCTGGTCGCCGGCAATGGCTGCCACCCGGTCAATGAGATAGGGCTCCGTCACGGGATTGACATTGGCGGCAAAGACCACCAGCGCATCGATATTGGCTACCGCCGGACGAATAAAGCGGTTTTTCCGGGGCAGGATCTTTTCCACCATTCCCTTTCCCTTTTCCACGGTGATCTCCACCATGTCACCGGTCAGGGGTGAATTTCCCTCCTTACGCAGGATACCCCGCGCCCGGCAGGTAACGAGTTTTTCCCCGGTATGCACATCATAAAAGCCGCTAAGGGACCGCAGGATGCGTCCCGTCTTTCGTTCTGTCATCCTTTACCCTGCCTTCGTCCATTCAATGGTTCTGGTGTCGTAGTATTCGCCGTCGATGTACAGGTCATAGGCCACCAATCCGGTGCCGGACAGCGTTACAAAGGCGCTGGTAGAGCCCGGGGCAACCATTTTGGAATCCAGCACGCTGCTGGTACCGCCAAGGCAGACATCCAACCGAAATTCCGTATCCCGTTCCGGTACGGAGAAGCTCACCGTCCAGCCCTTGGTCTCCTCCGTGGTGCTGGGGATCTGGGGAAGGGTCGCCTCTGTGGGGGCCTCCGTTTCCTGAGGACCTGCGCTGTAGTGGATGATGACCTCAGCGGACACATCCACATTGCTGCCCTTGGCAACCGACTGGTAAACGATCTGGCCAGCAGGCTTCTGGCTGTCCACCTCTTCATAGCGGACGTTGGTAAAGCCCAGCTGTTCCATCAGCTCCTTGGCACGGCCCAGCTCCAAGCCAACCACATAGGGCATGGGAGCCTGCACCACCTCTTTACCGGTGCTGATGTAAACGTATACCGTTTCTCCCTGCTTCAGCTCCGTGCCTGCGGCAGGGTCGGTGCGGGTCACCACACCGGCTTCATACAGATAGCTGGATTCCTTCTTGGTCAGGGGCTTCAGTCCCTTGTCAATGAGCCAGTCGCAAGCCTCTTCTGCCTCCGAACCAACGAGATTGTCCAGTTCTACCTTCGGCGGTTCGGGACCCATGCTGACGGTGATCCAAACATCGCTGCCCCGCTGGACCTTTTGGCCGCCCACAGGCTCCTGCAGAATGATCTGGCCTTCAGCATAGTCACTGTATTCCTGCGGCAATAGCCTCAGCTTAAAATCCTTATGTTTTGCCACCAGTGCCTCGCTGTACATCTGCCCCTCCAGATAGGGGACCTCCACAATGTCCTTTTCCTGATTCAGCAGGGCACCGTTGAACAGGGCAATGAGGAAAATGATGATAGCGCACACCACCACCGCGCTGCAAATAACGATGGCTGTGGTAGCCACCCGGCTGCGCTCCTCCCGCTTCTTCTGGACCTCGGTCTGGCGGCGCTGCTGGGCCCGGCGGAGCACATCGGTCTCCCGTTCCGGGATATGCTCCACCACCCGGCGCTGGGCCGTATTGGGACGCACCCGCACCGGCTCCTGTACAGGCCGGACACCGGTCTTAGCCTGTACCTTTTTCTCCGCCGTGGTCAAGGGAATGTGGGCAGTGGGCAGCTTTCGGGTAGCATCATCCAGTAGCGTATGATACTGGAACTGGATCTCCGGATTTTTCCGGAACTCCTCCATATCCTGCAGCATTTCCGTTGCGGATACATACCGGTCCCGAATTTCCAGCGACATACCCTTCATAATGATCTGCTCTAAGCCGGAAGGGATGTTGGGATTGTAGCTGGAGGGCAGCTGGGCGCCGCCGTTGATGTGCTGGATGGCAACAGACACGGCAGACTCGCCGTCATAGGGGGGACGGCCCGCCATCATCTCATACATGACCACGCTGAGGGAATACAGGTCGCTGCGGTTGTCTGTATGACCGCCCTTGGCCTGCTCCGGAGAGATGTAGTGGACACTGCCAAGGGCTTCCTTGGTCAGGGTATTGCTCTTGTTCATGACCCGGGCAATGCCGAAGTCCATCACCTTCACGCTGCCGTTTTTCAGCACCATGATGTTGTGGGGCTTGATATCCCGGTGGACGATGCCCCGGCTGTGGGCGTGCTCCAAGCCCTTGGCGATCTGCATGGAGAAGTGAAGTGTCTCCTTCCAGTTCAGAACGCCCTTCTTTTCCATGTACTGCTTCAAGGAAATGCCGTCGATCAGCTCCATAACAATGAAGTTGGCACTTTCCGAAGTAGAAACGTCGTAAACCTGAACGATGTTGGGGTGGCTCAGCATGGCCACAGCCTCGCCCTCCGCATGGAAGCGGCGGCGAAATTCCTCGTCCCGGGCAAATTCATCTTTTAGTATTTTGATCGCAACCAACCGGTTCAGCCGATGGCAGCGAGCTTTATATACAACGGCCATGCCGCCGGTACCGATGACCTCTAGGATCTCGTACCGCTGATCCAGCAGCCGCCCAATATATTGATCCATATTCAAGCGATAAGCTCCTTTCGCACTCTCGGCTTACACCAAGACCAGAACACTGGTCACATTGTCCGGCGCGCCGCGGCTTACCGCGATGTTCAGCAGCCGCTGGCAGCAGGCCTGCTTGTTAACGCCGTGGACAACTTCAAACAAAATCTCCTGATCGTCCATCAGGTTGCTCAGGCCATCGCTGCACAGCAGCAGATAATCGCCTTTGTTGACGGCCTGATGATAAATATCACAGATGACCATGGGCTCCGTGCCAATGGCCCGGGTAATAAAGTTCTTTCCGGGGTAACTCTTGGCAGTCTCTGCCGTCAGTTCTCCCCGGTCCACCATGAACTGGACCAGAGAATGGTCCTTGGTGATCTGGCGGATACCGCTGCGGTCAATGAAATAGGCCCGGCTGTCACCTACGTTGACGATGGTAGCCTTCTGCTTGCGGATCAGCGCCGCAACCATGGTGGTTCCCATACCGTCAAACTCCTCAAACTGGGCCGCCTGATCGAAGACGGTGAAGTTCGCCAGCTTCACGGCACTGCGCAGCATCTGATCCACCCGGTCAGACTCCATGGCGGGGCTGTAACACCGGCGGATCTCCTCCACGAAGACCTCCACTGCCAGTGTGCTGGCCACATTGCCGGATTTGGCACCGCCCATACCGTCGCATACCACACAAAGCAGGGTGTTGCGGTCAAGCTCTTCAATTCGGTAAGCATCCTGATTCTGTTTGCGGACGCAGCCGGGATCAGTCAGTCCCCAGCTCTGCATAGGCTTTGCACCTCTCTCGTTTCTCTAAATGTAAAAACAAATGTCATCGCGAACCAGTGTGCACACTGGTGTGGCGATCCCCCGGTTCTCCGGAAAGTCTGCCAGTTACAGAAATCATATTGCGCTCTTTAGGAGATTGCCACGTTACTTCGTTCCTCGCAATGACGCAATCACGCACATTTCCCTATAGATTCGACTTAATGTGCTTTCTGCGGAGCTGTCCGCAGGAAGCATCGATGTCGCCGCCTAAGGTCCGGCGGACGGTGGCCGTGATGCCGCCATCTTCCAGAATTTTCTGAAATTTCGCCACAGCTGCCTTACTGCTGGGCTTCAGGGGACTTTCCTCCACATGGTTCAATGGGATCAGGTTAAAGTGGGCAGGCAGCCCCTTCATCCGCCGCAGGATCTCTTTGGCATCCTGCTCCCGGTCGTTGACTCCATCGATCATGGCGTACTCAAAATGGATGCGCCGGCTGGTGGCCGCGTAATACCGGCGGCAGGCTTCCAGCAGGTCCTCAATGGGATAGGCCTTATTCACCGGCATCACCTTGTTGCGGATCTCGTTGTTGGGACCGTGGAGGGAAATGGCAAGGCTGATCTGCAGTTTTTTTGCAGCCAGCTCGTCGATTTTGGGGATCAGTCCGCAGGTGCTGAGACTGATGTGGCGCATGGAGATGTTCATGCCGTCGGGGCTGTTCACCAGCTCCAGAAACCGCATCACATTGTCAAAATTGTCCAGAGGCTCTCCGATGCCCATAAGTACGATGCGGGAAATGGGAAGGCCGGAATCGATCTGGGTGAACAGCACTTCATCCAGCATTTCGTAGGGCTCCAGCCGCCGCACCAGACCGCCGATGGTGGAGGCGCAGAAGGCGCAGCCCATGCGGCAGCCCACCTCTGTGGAGATACAGACGGTGTTGCCGTAGTTGTAGCGCATCAGCACCGTTTCCACGCAGTTGCCGTCGGACAGCTCCCACAGGTATTTGATGGTGCCGTCTTTTTTGGATTCCTGCTTACGGACCACCTTGGGCGCATGGATGGGATAGTGCTCCGCCAGCGTATCCCGCAGCCCCTTCGGCAGGTTGGTCATTTCGTCGTAGGAACGAACGCCCTTATGAAGCCAAGTGAAGACTTGCTTCGCCCGGAAGGCAGGCTGACCCAGCTCTTTTAAGATATTCGCCAGCTCCGGCTGGGTCAGTGATTTCAGATTCATGCTTTCCTCCGCAGACGGCAGATGAAGAAGCCGTCGGTGTCATAGTCTCCGGGGATCAGCGTCAGCATCCCGGTTTCATTTTTAGGGAACACCTCCGGAAGGTCCAGAGGTTCGGTATAAAAGTCATCGTGCTTTGCAAGGAAAGCTTTTACGATTTCCTCGTTTTCTGCCTTCAGCACAGTGCAGGTAGAATAGAGCAGCACGCCGCCCTTTTTCACATAAGCAGCCTGATTCTCCAGAATACGCAGCTGCAAAGCAGGCAATTCCTTCAATTCTGCCAGATTCTTATAGCGGATATCCGGCTTTTTCCGAATGATACCCAAACCGGAGCAAGGTACGTCGGCTATGACCACATCCATGGCGTTTTCCCATTCCGCTACCCGGACTGTGGCATCCTGCTGCCTTACGGTGATATTGGTCAAGCCCAGACGGGCCGCGCCGTTTTCGATCAGCCCCGTCTTATGGGCGTGCACATCGCAGGAGGTGATCTGTCCCCTGCCGCCCATGGCAATGGAAGCGGCAAAGCTTTTGCCGCCGGGGGCGGAACAGCAGTCCAGCACCCGGATATCCTCCTTGGGAAGCCTTGCACAGCGTACACTCAGCTTTGCTGCCGGGTCCTGCACGTAGAACAGTCCTTCCTGAAAGGACGGCAGCTTTTCCAGATTTCCGGTGCCGGACAGCACCAGACAATCCTCCATCCAGCCATGAGGCTGGGCGGCAACATGCTCCCGTTCCAGCCGATTGGCCAGTTCCTCCGCCGTGATCCGCAGAGTGTTCACCTGCACCACTGTCTGGGGTGAGGCATTGTTGGCGATCAGCATGGGTTCCAGCTTTCCTTTGGGCAAATTGGCCTTCAAAAGGGAAATCAACTCATCCGGATGGCTGTAGCGGTCCGCATAGGAGACCGGCTCCTGCAAGGTGCCTTTGGTACGCACAGCACTCCGCAGTACGCCGTTTACCAGCCCCCCGGCTTTGGGATTTTTGCAATATTTCTTCGTCAGCGTCACGGATTCGTTCACCGCCGCGCTGTCGGGAATCTTATCCAGTTCATAGATCTGATACAGGCCCAGATGCAGCACATCCCGCACCACAGGGTGGAGATTGCTCAGCTTGCCCGTCAGCAGTTGTTTCAAATAAAAGTCCAGCTTCTGGCGGTTCTGCAGGACCCCGTAGCACAGCCGGGTGGCCAGCGCCGCATCCCGGCTGTCCAGCCGGTCCCGGTGGATGTAGTCCTTCAAAACGCCGTTGGACCAGGCCCCGTCCTTGCGGCAGGCCATCAGCGCATTGAGCGCAGTTTCTCTGGCACCCACGGCTTAGCCTTCCAGCGGATGGCCCCGGAAATAATCGGGAGCAGCCATACGCTTGCCGCCCTCAGCCTGAAGCTGAGTCACTTCCACGGCGCCTTTTCCGCAGGCGATCCGCAGGCCGGTTTTGGTCAGACCCAGAATTTCACCGGGCTTACCGCTGCCCTCCACCACACGGGTGGCGTGGACCTTAAACTTTTTGCCGTTCAGCTCCATGGTCGCCACGGGCCAAGGATGCAGGCCCCGGACATGGTTGTGGACCTGACAGGCAGTCTTGGTCCAGTCGATGGGACACATAGACTTATCCAGCATGGGAGCAAAGGTGACCTTCTCGCAGCACTGGGGGGTGCCGCAGCACTTGTCGCCGCATTTTGCCCGGGTCAGGACCCGGCTTAAGAGATCTGCACCCAGCACTGCCAGACGGTCCAGCAGCTCACCGGCAGTTTCATTTTCCCCGATCGTGGTCTTTGCCACATCGATGACATCACCGGCATCCATTTCCCACACCATATGCTGGGCAGTGACACCGGTCTCGGTCAATCCATCCAGCACGGCCCACTGGTAGGGAGCGCTGCCCCGGTACTGGGGCAGAAGGCTGGCGTGGATGTTGATGCAGCCGCAGGTGGGAACATCCAGCACCTTCTGAGGCAGAATACGGCCGTAAGCCACCACGGCGCAGATATCCGGCTGCAAGGCCCGCAGCTGCTCCACGGTTTCCTCAGCCTTAAAATTCTCCGGCTGGAACACAGGGATATTATTGGCAATGGCCACTTCCTTCACAGGAGAGAAGACCATCTTCATGCCCCGGCCCTTGGGCCGGTCCGGCTGGGTATAGACACCGACGACCTCAAAGCCGTCGGCTATGATTTTCTTCAAGCAGGTCGCCGCAATGTCCGGCGTTCCCATAAATACAACGCGCATGGATTTCCTCCAACAACTATATCATTGCGAGGAGTGTCGCAACATGGCAATCCCCTGTTGCTTCAAACCTGATGTTAAAATTGGAGATTGCCACACCAGTGTGCGCACTGGTTCGCAATGACACGATATTTTATTCGTCGTCAGCCATCAGCTCATCCTCGGTCAGGAAGCGCTCCATGACCTCGGTGTAGACGATGCCGTCCAGATGGTCCAGCTCATGGCAGAAGCAGCGGCCGATCAGTTCTTCGCCTTCCGCCTCAAACCACTCGCCATGGCGGTCCTGTGCCCGGACCTTGGCATAATAGGGCCGCTTCACCAGACCGTACTTGCCGGGCACACTGAGACAGCCCTCTGCGCCCACCTGCTCACCGGATGTTTCGATCAGGGTAGGGTTCACCAGTTCCAGAATGCCCTCACCGGTGTCCACCACCACGACCCGGCGCAGGATGCCCACCTGCGGGGCAGCCAGACCTACACCATTGGCATCCAGCATGGTTTCCACCATATCATCCAGCAGCTTGTGCAGCCGCCAGTCAAATTTTTCCACCGGCCGGCAAACCTTATGCAGGCTGGGTTCCTTGTCCGTTAAAATTCTGCGCAGTCCCATATCATTTTCCTCTTTCTTTACACAAAGCCGTTCACGTCAATAAAGGCGTTTACGCCGCGATTTTGCTTATCCTTGCTAAATTCCCGCAGCAGATGGCTCAGCAGCAGCCGCAGACCTTTGGTCATGCGGCACCGCAGTGTCAATTGGTAGCGGAAATGGTAATTTATCTTCGGCACGATGCAGGGGGCAGGCCCCAGCACAGTGCATTGCTCTTCTTTGTAATTTGGCTGCCGAAGGCAGGAGTTCAGGCTGTCCCGAAACTTCGCCGCACCCCGGAGCACTGCGGCCTCGTCCTGTCCCGTCACCGTCACCGTAGCAATATCGCCGAAGGGCGGTGCGTTCTGGACCCGGCGCAGGTTGATCTCCAGCTCATAGAAGCCGTCATAATCCTGCTGGGCAGCCAGCTTGATGACCTGATGCTCAGGTAGCAGCGTCTGCACCACAGCCCGTCCGGGGGCATCGCCCCGTCCGGCCCGGCCTACCACCTGCGTCAGCATATTGAAGGTGGTCTCTCCCGCCCGGTAGCCGCCGGTGTACAGGCTCAAGTCTGCATCCAGAACGCCAACCAGCGTCACATCCGGCAGATTTAGGCCCTTGGCCACCATTTGGGTGCCGATCAACGTGGGGATTTTTTCCTTCTGGAACCGTTCCAGAATTTTTTCGTGGGTATTCACCGCGCTGACGGTATCCGCATCCATACGGATGGTCTCCATCTCCGGAAACAGGAAGGCCAACTCCTCCTGCACCTTCTGTGTGCCGGTGCCGATGGTCTTCAGAGGGCCGCCGCAGCTGGGACAGCGCTCCGGATTCGGCTGGGAATGGCCGCAGTAATGGCACATCAGCCGGTTGTTGGCACTGTGATAGGTCAGGCGCACACTGCATCGGGGACACTCCGGGGTCTCCCGGCAGTCCACGCAGACCAGTGCCCGGCTGTTGCCCCGGCGGTTCAGCAGCAAAATGGACTGTTTCCCGACATCCCGGGTTTCTATCATGGCATGGCGCAGGGGAACGCTTAAGGACAGGTCATTGCCCATTTTCAGTTCGTGGCGCATGTCCACAATATCCACTTCGGGAAGGCGCTTTCCGTTAAAGCGTTCTGTTAAAGTGTACAAGCGGTAAGCGCCGCTTTTGGCCCGGTACATACTCTCAATGGAGGGGGTCGCAGACCCCAGCAGCACCAGCGCCTTTTCTTTGAGACCCCGCCAGATGGCCACTTCCTTGGCATTGTAGCGGGGGGTATTTTCAGATTTATAAGAGTGCTCCTGTTCCTCATCCAGAATGATGAGACCGGGTGTGCAGGGAGCAAACACCGCACTGCGGGTTCCCACCACCACCTTCGCCTCGCCGCTGCGGACCCGTTTCCACTGGTCGTAGCGTTCTCCGGCAGAGAGGCTGCTGTGGAGCACTGCCACCTGCTGGCCAAAATAGGCCGCCAACAGCCCCAAAAGCTGGGGGGTCAAGGCGATCTCCGGCACCAAAAGCATGGCACTTTTGCCTGCATCCAAGCAGGCTTGGATCAATTTGATATAGACAGAGGTCTTGCCGGAGCCGGTAACACCGTACAGCAGTGCCACACCGGGAGCGTCCTCTGCCATCTGCTGCCGCAGACCGTCAAAGCAGCGCTGCTGCTGTCCATTGAGGATCAGCGGACCCTCCAACGCAGCCGGTTTGATCTCCCGGCACCGCAGCACAGGCCGTTCCGATAACGTAACATAGCCCAGCTTTTCCAGCCGGTTCACCGTAGCTGTGGAAGCACCGGTAAAATAGCACAGCTCCTTTACGGAAACGCTTCCTAAGCTGCACAGCAGCTCCAGCACCTGACGCTGCATGGCGGCAGATTTGGGCCGATGGGAGGCAAATTCCATGGCTTCTTCGGGAGAGGCTGCCAAGGTGGCGATTTTCTCTGTCTTATCACCCAATTTCCGCAGGAAATCCGTATGGGCGGTGATCCATTTCTTTCGGGACAGATAGGACAGCACATCCTTCAAGGCTTCTTCGTCAGGGATCAGATCGTGCAAAGGGGCTTCCTCGGCCTGACCGCCTAAATTTTCCAGAAGCTCCAGTACCTCCCGGGCGCGTTCCTTGCGAAGATTTTTTTCCCGCCAGCTTCGGTCCTCCGTCAGAGAGAAGGTTTCCTTAGACTGAAACCAAAGCCCCGCCGGAAGCATGGTCCGAATGGCATCGTAAAAGGTGCAGAAATACCGCTCCCTCAGAAAGGCCGCCAGCCGAAGCTGCAGCTCCGTCAGCAGGGGTTCCGTATCCAAAACTCGCTCAATGGGCTTCAGTTTTCCCTCGTCCCCGGCCTCCACCGTCAGGACGACGCCCTCACTGCGTTTGTTGGCCCGACCAAAGGGGAGCATCACCCGCTGACCGGGCAGAACCGCCATTCCCTCGGGAATACGGTAGGAATAGGGCTTGTCGATGGCAAAATTTGCCGCAGATACCGCAATTTTTGCGATCACAAAATCCCCTCCCCGCTTTTTTGTCATTGCGAGGAGGCCGTAGGCCGATGTGGCAATCTCCTGATATATCAGGGGGACCTGTTTTCAGGAGATTGCCACACCAGCCTGCGGGCTGGTTCGCAATGACATGCAAACTTACAATCCGTTATTTTAGTTCTTATACTCGTCCTTCACAGAGCCGGACAGCTTGCCGTCGGCAACTTCCTGAATGGCCAGCGTGACGGGCTTTTCGGGCAGCTCTTCCTGAAAGGCCTCGGCCTCAGCGGCGATCTGGCGGGCACGGTGGGCCACCACGTTCACCAGCAGGTAACGGCTATCCACATTCTTCAGCAAATCAGCAACAGGGGGGTACAGCATAGTTTCATTCCTCCAAAATCTTATTCAGAAATAATCTTCAAAATCTCATCGGCGCAGCGTTCTGCGTCATCGTTGGTCACAACATGGTCATACCAAGTCCGCTGCTCCATTTCCCAATGGGCCCGCTCCATCCGCATGGCAATCTGCTCCTCAGAGGTATCACCCCGGCCGCGGAGGCGGCGTTCCAGCTCCTCCAGAGAGGGAGGCATGATGAAAACCAGCACCGCTTCGGGTGCGGACTGCTTCACCTGCTTGGCACCGTTGGGTTCGATATCCAGCAGCACAGAACCGTGGGCCATTTTTTCCTCGGCCTGTGCCCGGGGCGTGCCATAATAGTTGGCGGCATGGGCATCGTATTCCAGAAATTCACCGGCGGCGATCATTTCTTCAAATCGCTCCTTGGTGACAAAATAATAGTGAACGCCATCCACCTCGTTGGGACGGGGCGCCCGGGTAGTTGCGGATACGGAGAACCGCAGGTCAGGGCGCTTGCCCATCATAATACCCAAAACCGTGCCCTTTCCTACGCCGGAGGCACCGGAGATCACCACAAGCTTTCCTTTGCTCATTCCTCATCCTCCTCGATCGGGTCCTGCTTGTCCATCCACCGGGCAGAAATGGTTTCGGTGGGGATGGCGGACAGGATCACATGGTCGGTATCCATTAAAATAACAGCTTTTGTTTTCCGGCCGTAGGAGGCATCGATCAGCATCCCCCGGTCCCGGGCCTCCTGAATGACGCGCTTAATGGGCGCGGAATCCGGAGCCACGATGGCCAAAAGCCGATTTGCCGCCACCATACTGCCAAAGCCAATATTTATCAGTTTCATAAATGCCTCGATCTTACGAAATGTAACGTTGCCGGGCAGTACCCAATGGTGTACCCGTCAGGTCCCGGCTCCATTCGTATTGTCTGCGGCCACTGGCCGCTTACTCGATGTTCTGGGTCTGTTCCCGGATCTTTTCCAGTTCGGCCTTGATGTCCACCACGATCCGGGCGAGGCGAACATCGGAACACTTGGAGCCGGTGGTATTGGCCTCCCGGTTCATCTCCTGCAGCAGGAAATCCAGCTTCCGGCCGATGGCACCGCCGGTGGTCAGCATCTGGTTCATCTGCTCCAAGTGGCTGCGCAGGCGGACAGTTTCTTCATCCACAGCAACCTTGTCGGCAAAGATGGCGGCCTCCGTCAGGATGCGGCTTTCGTCGATGGCGGTATTGGCAAGCACCTCTTTCAACTTGTTTTCCAATCTGGTGCGGTAGTCGATGACAGTCTGGCCGTTGCCGGCTTCCACCTGAGCAACCAACTCCAGGATGGTGTTGCCCCGGCTGCGCAGGTCGGCTTCCAAAGCACGCCCTTCAGCAGCACGCATGGCATCATAGCTGGCCAGTGCCTTCTGAACGACGCTCATCAGATCTGCCAGCAGCTGCTCCTCGTCTACCTCCGGCTTCTCCACTGTGAAGACCTCGGGCATCCGGGAGATGACGGACACGCTGATGTCATCCTGCACACCGTAGTCAGAAACCATCTGCTTCATGGCAGCAAGGTAGCCCTCCACCATGGCAGCATTCAGCGTGATCTTCACATCGGCAGCGCCCTCGGAATGGACGGAGATGAACACATCCACCTTACCCCGGGAAATGGTGGCCTTCACTGCCTGCTTGACCGCTTCCTCCGCAAAGGACAGGCTCCGGGGCAGCTTGACAGAGCAGTCAAGATAACGGTTGTTCACGGAGCGAAGCTCCACGGTAAACTCTCTTCCGTTTACGGTTTCCACAGCCCGGCCGTAGCCGGTCATGCTCTTAACCATGGTCATGGACCTCTTTTCTCATATTTTGGATCAGGGCATCCGCTGCATACGCAGTAATGGTATAGCCCAGATTGGATTTTTTCACCACTAGGCGGTCGTACACCACCACAATGGCAACACCTAACGCAAAGCCCAGACAACCGCCCAAGGCTCCGAAATTTCCGGGCAGGGTGCCCAGATAGTAGCCGAGGAAAAACAGCACCAACGGGATCACATACAGAACCACTGCCGCCTTCATGACGGGACCTGTTTCAGACTCAACCTTTACCAGATCTCCCCGGCCGGCACCAATGGTGTTTTTTGCGGTAAAGATCATGGTTTCCTTGGCTGCACCGCAGCCGGAACACTTGTGGCAGTCACCGGAGCAGGCACTTTCCCGCACCAGCAGTACGGTGGCCGTACCATCATCAAAGGTTTCTTTTACCCGCACCAACTGTTCCATATCATTCCTCCCCAGCCAGCTGCACCGTTGCCGATACCGAGCTGGTCTTCAAGGCACCCACATTGGGGAATTTTTCGTTAAAGGTGATGGTTGCCTTATAGGTAGCCGTACCCACCTCCGCATTGGAGAAGTCCACCACTGCCGTGATGTCCTCCTGCGTCAGCGCACCGATCTCCGACTCAGGGCCCCGAACCTTCACCGTCAGGTTGGCGTTGATGATCTCAGCGGCCATACCGTCAGGAAGATTGATGATCTCAAAGTTTTCCACCACAAATTCCTTGGCCTTCAATCCGGCAAACCGGACAGAAACCGTTACCTCAGACACACCGGTCTGGTTGGTGACACCATCGGGCAGGCTCACAGTATATTCAAAGCCGCCGGACTTTTCGATCTCCGCCATGTTGATGGTGCAGACCGTCAGCTTGTCTCCCAGCTCTGCCAGCACGGCTTCGCCGCCGGAGACCCGGATCACGGAGGGTTCGATGTTCACAGTGGTGTTCAGCGCCGTGGCGCCGCCGCCGTAAACCACATCCGCTACCAGACGGATCTCCTTAATACGCTGGATCTGGGCATTGAGGCGGATCTCCTCTGCATTGGTGGTGATGCTCTGGGCGTCCACTGGATCCCCATGTGCGTCGCAGAGGGTATAGCGGAAGCTTTCGCTGATGGATTCCACCTTACCGGTCAGGTCCACCTCGATTTCCGCATGATGGATCCGGTCCGCCACAGCGGCGGGACCCATGATGGTGATGGTGGGGTAATCCAGCACGGCATTTTCCGTGTCATAGATATAATCCTCCGACCGGGTACCCTTCCACTTGACCTGCACAGGGATCTCTGCGGTCCTGCGGTAATCCACACTGACATAGATGGCTTCCGGATTCTGATCCAGTACCTCCAGATCACCGCTGCTGACATCGCTGGGATAGGAGGGCTTAAAGTTCAGGGGAATCTTCTCACCGGGCTCCTTGATATTGCTCAGGTCGATACGAACGCTGGTATTTTTTTCGTCGATCTTGTTCAGATCGTTGCGGGTTCCGGACAGGTGCAGGGACACTACATTGCTGGAAATATCCGTGATCATCAGGTTTCGCTCGCTGAGGACCGATTCCCCTGCCCGGACTACGGGAATGTTGTAAAAATGCCAGTCAGCCTTTTCGCTGACGTTATTGATAACGTACAGCCACAGAGCGAAGGCAACGACAACGGATAAAATGATGGAATAGAGCTTATTTTTTGCCATAACCGTCGTCCTCCTTCTTCTTGGTGATCTTTTTCAGAACCTGCGCAGCTGCGCTTCCTTCATTTTCCATACCGGCATCCGGACACAGCTCGTTGCGCAGCAGCTTTTCCAAGGTTTGAGGTGCCAGATGCCGCTTCAGCATACCGCCGGAGGCCACGGAAATGGTGCCATTCTCCTCGGAAACGATGACCACCACCGCATCGGAGGCCTCGCTCATGCCCACACCAGCCCGGTGCCGGGTACCCAAGTCCGCACTGAGGCGGTGGCTGTCAGACAGGGGCAGTACACAGCCTGCCGCCGCCACCCGGCCATCCCGGATGATCATAGCGCCGTCATGGAGGGGGGAATTTTTAAAGAAAATATTGCGCAGCAGCTGCTCGGAGACCTGACCATCGATCTGGGTGCCGGTCTTGAAATATTCATCCAGCCGCTGATCCCGGCAGAAAACGATAAGGGCACCCACCTTTTCCCTGCTCATGACATCGCAGGCCATGACCGTCTGGGCAATGACATGCTCCATCTCCTGCATCGGTTTGGACGAGCCGAAGAGGCTGCCGATCTTGACATTGCCAATATGATCCAGCATCCGGCGCAGCTCCGGCTGGAACAGCACCACAAAGGCCAGAAGACCAATGGCCAGCACCTGATCCAAGATCCAGTTAATGGTGTGCAGGTTCATCTCATCGGTGATCCATGTCATCAGGATCACCACAATGACGGTGCGGGCGATCCGCATGATATTGGGGGTACGGATCAGGGGCAGCATTTTATAAACCAAAAATGCCACCACAATGATGTCCAGATAGTCCGACCACTGCATTTTCTGCAAGGTCGCAAAAAACTCCTGAAGGTTCTCCATTGTCGCTCAATCCCCTTTTATGTCAACTCTCGATGAGCGCATAGTACGCTATCGTATACTGATCCTATTATCCGTTCTATTATAGCGGATTGCGCCTCCGATGGCAATAGACATTCTGTAAAAATTTTATTTCCGAAACCGGGGCAATTTGGATGCAGCCCGGAGAAATGCGTCGGTTTGGCGTTCGGAAGCGTCGATGCCAAAGCTGACCCGGACGGTACCGGTTTCCAGCGTCCCCGCGCTGTTGTGGGCATAGGGGGCGCAGTGCAGTCCGGCTCTCACAGCAATTCCCCACTCGCCCAGCTTTTGTGCTGCCTCTTCGCAGTCCATCCCCGGCAGGAAGGACACAGTCGAAGCCTGATGGTCCCCTGCAAAGACCCGCATACCCAGCCTTTCCAAGCCCCGGACGCAGCGAAGCAGCTGCCGGTGCTCCCTTGCGTGGATCCGCTCCACTCCCGTCCGGTTCAGATAGTCCAGTCCTGCCTTCAGCCCGGCGAAGCCCGGTACATTCAGCGTCCCCGGTTCCAGCCGGTCCGGCAGGTCCTGAGGCATTTCCTGCTGCCGGGATGCACTTCCTGTGCCGCCAAACAGCAGCGGCGCTGCCTCCCCCCGGCAAAGCAGCAGCCCTGTGCCCTGGGGCCCCAGCAGTCCCTTATGCCCCGGCATGGCAATAAAATCCGCTCCCAGTGCCTCCAAATTCACCGGTAAAGATCCGGCAGACTGGGCTGCATCCAATATAAACGGGATTCCCCGGTCCCGGCAAAGGGCCGCCATTTCCTCTATGGGCAGGATATAGCCAAATACATTGGAAACATGGGTAAATACCGCCGCCTCTGCCCCTTTCAGGGCTTCTTCAAATTTTGACAAGGTGTCCTCCCAGTCAAATAGCATCTGTCCTCCCACCTGTATCCTTGTTCCCAGTGCGTGGAGCGGCCGGGTCACGGCGTTGTGCTCAAAGCCGGATACTGCCACCTTGCTTCCCGGCTTTACCAATGAACGGATGGCGATATTCAGCCCATGGGTACAGCTTGTGGTCAGCACCACCTGCTCAGGAAGACAACGAAATAGCCCTCCCGCGGCTTCCCGGCAGTCATAGATCGTCTTCGATGCCTCCATGGCCGCCCTATAGCCGCCCCGTCCGGGATTGGCGCAGGTTTTCATTGCCTGCGCCACGGCCCAGTAGACCGCCGGGGGCTTATGGAAGGAGGTGGCACCGCTGTCCAGATAGATCATAGTGCCACTTCCTCCAGCTGTCCGTCTTGCTGCTGGATATAGACCCGGCGTACCGGGATCTGGGCTTGCTGCAGCAGCTCCAACGCCAGCAGCGGGTCCTTTGTCCAAAGCTTCAGGGCATAGCCGCAGCCCTGCACCTCCATCCACCGGGGTGTCCGCAGCAGACTGCACCGGATCTGGTGTGTGTTCAGGACCTTTTCCCCCCGCTGGGCGAAGGTCACGGAACGAAAGGTGATATAATAAGATCTCATACACAAAACCCTCCCGGCACAGTCTATGTGGAAAGTGTCGAAAGGGTTCTTTTTTCGTGTGGAGTTATGGTATCGCCTGTGGCGATGATTTATAATAGTCTGCGAAGCAGACACCACGCGCTCTGTCATTTTATCTAAAAAATATCTTAGTTTTTTCTATTTCTCTATTGAAATGCACAACACAATGACTTATAATACAGTTAACAACAATTAAGGAGGCACACCATGGAACACCACAATCCTTTGCTGACCAATCTGAAAAGCGACCACAAATTTATCACCATTGGCGAGATCATGCTCCGTCTGACCCCTCCCAATTACCAGAAGATCCGCATGGCCAATGAGTTTGAGGCCACCTACGGCGGCAGCGAGGCCAATATTGCGCTGGCTCTGGCAAACCTCGGCATTGATTCCACCTTCTTCACCGTGGTGCCCAATAACTCCATCGGCAAGAGTGCCGTCCGTATGCTCCGTTCCAATGATGTCCACTGCACCCCCGTTATCCTCTCCACGCCTGAGGAGACACCTACCCATCGTCTGGGTACTTATTATCTGGAGACCGGCTACGGCATCCGTGCTTCTAAAGTCACCTATGACCGCAAGCACTCTGCCATTACCGAGTACGATCTGAGTAAGGTGGATATCAAGGCCCTGCTGGAGGGCTATACATGGCTCCATGTGTCCGGCATTACTCCTGCACTGAACCAGACCTGTGCTGACTTCATCCTGAACTGTCTGAAGGTCGCCAAGGAGCTGGGCATCACCACCAGCTATGACGGCAACTTCCGCTCCAAGCTGTGGACTTGGGAGGAAGCCCGGGATTACTGCACCATGTGCCTGCCCTATGTGGATGTGCTGCTGGGCATTGAGCCTTACCACCTGTGGAAGGACGAGAACGACCACAGTAAGGGTGACTGGAAGGACGGCATTCCCCTGCAGCCCAGCTATGAGCAGCAAGACGAGGTGTTCCAGCACTTCATCGAGCGCTATCCCAACATCAAGTGCATTGCCCGTCATGTGCGCTATGCCCACTCCGGTTCCCAGAACAGCCTGAAGGCCTTCATGTGGTATCAGGGCCACACCTTTGAAAGTAAGCTCTTCACCTTCAACATTCTGGACCGCGTCGGCGGCGGCGATGCCTTTGCTTCCGGCCTAATTTATGCCATGATGCGGGGTTATAAACCCATGGACATTGTCAACTTTGCCGTGGCAAGCTCCGTCATCAAGCACACCATCCACGGTGATGCCAACATCACCGACGATGCACGGGCTATCAAAGAGATCATGAACCAGAATTTCGACATCAAGCGTTAATTCCATAAAAATATACTGTAGGGCGGGGTCATGACCCCGCCGGGCAGTTGCAAAGCCTGAGCGGTAATTTCACACGCTCAGGCTTCGTTATTTCCCGGCGGGGATATATCCCCGCCCTACAGTTTATTTCTTATGATACAGCAAATAAGTACAAGCTACCACCACAACGGTCAAGTAGACCACAAAACCGCTGGTTACGGCTGCACCAAACTCCAGCCCATTAAAGGTCGCAGCAAACAGTGCCGCAAATACCCATCCGCCAAGCGAAACCAGCAATCCCCAAAGGATTCCCTTCAAAAGCTTCATGAACGTGCCTCCTTAAGTACGCGCAAAGCCCAGATAGCGGCTGCCTTGAAAGGTCAGGTTTCCCCGGTCCCCTTCCACCAGCAAACCATATTCATTGCCCTGCAGCTGCAGCTCCATCCGGTCGCCGCTTTCCACCTGAAAGGTAACGTAATAATAGGTCCTGTGGCTGGTGTGATTCCCATTTCTCCGGCGGCGGTAATCCTCCCGCTTTCCAACGACGGTAACCGGGACTGTCAATCTGGGGGAATGGTTGTCCTTGTTCCACTGCCGGAAGGAACTGACTAAACTGCTGACGATCACTATCAGCATCAGAATCCAAACGATACAAAACATGACGGAAAACATGGAAAATCCGCCAAATCCATATCCAAATGGCGAAAACATGACCATCTCATCCTTTCTTTTTCTTTGAAGCCGTAGGGGTCGATGCCCACATCGACCCTTTTCGCATTTTTTCTCCACTGTATCCGGGCCGATGTAGGCATCGGCCCCTACGAAAGACTTATTCTTCCAGCAGGCACACCGCGTGGCAGGACATGCCTTCTCCGGTGCCGGTGAAGCCCAGCTTTTCCTCGGTGGTGGCCTTTACATTGACCCGGTCCGGTTCGATTCCGGCGGCAGCGGCAATGTTTTGCACCATCTGGGGAATGTAGTCCTTCAGCTTCGGACGCTGGGCGATCATGGTCACATCGATATTGCTGACGCGGTATCCCTTTTCCGTAACCTTGCGGACCACCTCTTTCAGCAGCAGGAGCGAGTCTGCACCCTTGTATTTGGGGTCTGTGTCGGGAAAATGCCGTCCGATATCCCCCAGCCCAGCAGCACCCAGCAGGGCATCCGATACGGCATGGAGCAGCACGTCCGCATCGCTGTGACCCAAAAGGCCCTTTTCATACTCGATCTTTACACCGCCCAAGATCAGGTCCCGGCCCTCTACAAGACGGTGAACGTCATATCCATGTCCGATTCTCATGCCATTTCCTCCAGCAGCAGTTCCGCAATTTTCAGATCCATGGGCGTAGTCACTTTCAGATTCCGCTCGTCACCCTCCACGATCTTCACGGCCATTCCCATCAATTCCACGGCAGAGCAGTCATCGGTGACCTGCGCACCCTCCAGCTCTGCTTTTTTCAGCGCTCCCCGCAGCAAATCAAAGTCGAAAACCTGGGGTGTCTGGACCGCAAACAAGGTGGCCCGGTCCGGGGTGTACTTTACCACCCGGCCCTCCACTACCTTGATGGTGTCCTTCACAGGGATTGCGGGAGCCGCAGCGTTGTGGGTGTTGGCCGCACGGACCACCCGGTCAATAAGCTGCCACGTTACCAGAGGGCGGGCACCGTCGTGGATGGCGGCAAGCTTTACTTCCTTGGACAGGGCATTCAGCCCCAGATGCACAGACTCCTGCCGGGACTTTCCGCCAGCCACCACCGCTTTGACCTTGGACATCTCCTTGCACAGCCCGGAAATGGGCAGGATCAGGTCCTCCCGGGTGACGATGACGATCTCAGAAATGGCATCGCAGTTCTGAAAGGCCCGGACCGTCCGGGCGATCATAGGCTCCCCTTTCAGCGGGGCCATGACCTTGTCGATGCCTCCCATCCGGGAAGCAGTGCCGGCTGCCACAATGACTGCACCGCACTTTTTCAGGGGCAGCAGCTTCCGGGCTGGACGGGTCAGTTTGGTAATATCCATAAGTTACAGCTCCTTGATCAGGTTCTTGTAGTGCTGGCCCCGAACCATGAAGTTCTTAAACTGGTCAAAGGCGGCACTGGCGGGGCTCATGAGGACGATATCTCCCGGCTTGGCGGCTGCAGCGGCAGCGAAAACTGCCGGGTCAAAGCTGCCGCAGTCCACAATTTCCAGCTGGGCGGGATCATATTCCGGGCAGTTTTCCACCGCCTCCCGGATCAGCTTTCCCGTGGCACCGCCCAAAAACAGCTTCTTCACATGGGCACAGATCTCCGGTCCCAGCACATCGTAAGGAATGTGCTTGTCATAGCCGCCGGCAATGAGGATGACCTTTTCGGAAAAGCTCCGCAGTCCGGCAATGGTGCGGCTGGGGCTGGAAGCAATGGAGTCGTTATAGAATCTCACGCCGTCCTTGATGCGCACCAGCTCAATGCGGTGCTCCACGCCGCCGAAGTTCTTCGCCACATGGCGGATGGTATCATCCTCCACAAGGCCTTCCACCATGGCGATGGCGGCCATGTAGTTTTCGATATTATGAACACCGGGAATCAGAATGTCCTCCACGGGAAGCACTTCCTCCCCGTCCCGGCAGATGACACCGTTTTTCAGGCACACATGGCCCTCTCCCTGACGGGAGAAGAACCGGGTGGTGCCATTGCCCCGAAAGGCGGCAGTAATTGCATTGTCGGCGTTTAGGATCAGCAGGCCATCCCCGTCCTGATAGCGGAAGATGTTTTTCTTGGCTTCCACATACTCCTCCATGTCCTTATGGACATCAAGATGGTTGGGGGCCAGATTGGTGACGATGGCCCGCTGGGGGCTGCGGCGCATATCCATCAGCTGGAAGGAGCTGAGCTCCACCACAGCGAAGTCCTCCGGCTTCATTTCCCGGACCAGCGGCAGCAGGGGCGTGCCGATGTTGCCCCCCAGCCAGACGGTCTTGCCGGAGGCCTTCAGCATTTCGGACACCAGCGTGGTGGTAGTGGTCTTACCGTCGGAGCCGGTGACAGCCAGCAGCGTACAGGGGCAGACCTCGAAAAAGACCTCCATTTCGGAAGTCACCTCCGCGCCGCGGCTGCGCAGGGCCTCAATGGCAGGATTGCCGGGGTGCATGCCGGGGGTGCGGAAGAGAATGTCCGCTTCCACACCTTCCAGATAACCGTCGCCCACATGGAGCTTGCAGCCTTCATTTTCCAGCTCCAGCACCTCCGCATCCAGCTTCTCCCGGGGAGTCCGGTCGCAGCCTACCACATCGCAGCCAAATTCCAGCAGCAGCCGCACCAGAGGCCGGTTGCTGACACCAAGGCCCAGCACCGCAATTTTTTTACCCTTCAGACCGTTAAAATAGGTTTCAAATGCAGAAATCATATATGTTCCTCATTTCATAGTGGATATGTTAATTATTGTAGGGCGGGGTCATGACCCCGCTCTACAGTAGCGTTTCTGTTACCATATAGTATATCCCCTCCCAAAAGAATTTGCAAGACATTTGACTTTTTCCCCGGATTGCTGTACAATATTTCCGCGACCAGATCGGACAGCCGCGGACGCATGCCGAAAGGCAGCGGATGAGGAAAGTCCGGGCTCCACAGGGCAGGGATAACGGGTAACGCCCGCCGAGGGTAACCTCAGGACAAGTGCAACAGAGAGATACCGCTGTGAGTCCTCACAGCAAGGGTGAAAAGGTGGGGTAAGAGCCCACCCGGCCCATGGTAACATGGGTTTTACGCTGTAAACTCTATCCCGGAGCAACGCCGTGGAGAAGCAGAAGGTTTGCCCGACCGCTTCGAGGAGGCGGCTTGATCCTGCGAGCAATTGCAGGGCTAGATAGATGGCTGTCAAGACAGAACCCGGCTTATAGATCTGGTTGTACCAAAAACCGCACCGCTCAAATTCGAGCGGTGCGGTTCACTTTCCCATGATGGTATTTATGCCGTTCCATAACGACAATAGCGCTTGCGCAGTATTTCTGGCTGCGGTACTGATATCCTGTTCTGGAACGAAGCACCAAAAGTACAGCAGCCCTACAGCGGCCACCAATTTACAAAACCAGTCATCTAACCAGTAATCCACAAGCTTCTTTGGTGCAACAAAAAAAGTCAGCATGATAAAAACCATACCTGTAATACTGGGTAAACCCGTAATACCCGCCAGAAGCAAAAATACAAGTAAACCAATTTGTAGGATTCTCAGAATTATCTTTCCTATTCTCATTTGCTTTCCACCTTTTTCCCTTTCCGTTATTCTAGCGCATTTTGTTCTTTACGTCAATAGAACAATTCGTTCTGTGGTATCTTATCCACAGGTGATTGTATGTATCAGAAAATACGAGATTTACGGGAAGATCATGATTTAAAGCAACGGGAGCTTGCCGAATATTTAAACTGCTCTCAGCGCACATACAGCAACTACGAACTGGGCCAGCGGGATATCCCTACTGATGTTCTCATCAAACTGGCGAATTTCTATAATGTATCCATTGATTATCTATTGGGACAAACCAAGAATCCCAAGCGAAACAAATAACGCACCACTCGGTTTGAGTGGTGCGTTTTCATGTTATGGTTTTCCCAAAACATCTTGCGATGTGTTCGTAGGGGAGTGTCTTGACCCTCCCACCCAAATTGCGATACAATTTGGGATTTCTCGAAGGGAAATAACGGGATTTATCGCCTACGGCGATGTCATTTTGCATCGCAAAATGACCGGGAGGGGCAAGCCCCTCCCCTACAACAATTCATACGTTGTTTAAGCTTCCGCCTCTTCTGCCTCAGCTTTTGCAGGTGCCAGACCGGCTACATCGGACACGGGCAGGGAGAAGGCAATGCCTTTGGCTTTTTTGGCCATGCCCATCTGCTTGTAGATGGCGTTGAGGACGGTATCCCGAAGGGACTTCTCCACCACCATCATCAGAATTTCCTTATCCTGATGGAGGGTGATGCCGAAGAAGGCCGCAGCATCCTCCTTCACAACGCCCCGGGCATTGAGAATGGTACCGCCCCGGACCCCCAGTTCCCGGGCAAGATCCATCACATCCTCGGCATAGCCGGAATTGACGATGGCGAAAATGACCTCATGGTCGTTGGTCTTCATATTACACTTCCCTCCTGTCACTTAAGAACCGATACAGATTGACACCGATGACGCTGCTTAGCGGCACAGCGAAGGCAATTCCCTTGCCGTTACGAATGGTGGCAAATTTGTCCTCCAGCGTATTCATAACGGAATCCACCATGTCCTCCCGGACCACGCTGAGGATCACGGCCTTGTGAGGCTCCAAGCCCAGCAGCTCCACCAGCTCCGAGGTGGCAGTGCCGAGGCCGCCCATGGCTAGCTGGCAGTTTACGTCAAACTGGCTGATGACATCCAGATAAAACTCTCCCTTGGGACGGTCCACCACAGTGAAGAGGAGCTTCAGCTTTTTGATTGCGGAATCGTTGATGGTATTGTTCATGCTGCTCCTCCTTTACATAAAATTGATGATCTGCTGATCGTCAGCATCGAGGATGCGCTTCATGGCCCGCTTCTCTGCGCGCTTTTCTGCAATGATGCCACGGAAGCCCAGCAGCTGAATGGTGATCAGCGGGGCCATGGCAACCAAGGCCACCACGCCGAAGGCATCCCGCAGGACCGCCTCCGCACCCTGCAGACTGACACAGGCTCCCACCGCGAAAGGCAGGATAAAACCGGAGGTCATAGGACCGCTGGCAACGCCGCCGGAGTCAAAGGCGATGGCAGAATACACCGGTGGCACAAACAGACTAAGGGCCAGAGAAATAAAATAGCCGGGAATCACATAATAAACCAGAGAGAAATCCCTGATAATGCGGATCATGGACAGGCCAATGGCTGCGCCAACGCCTACACAAAGGCCCAGCATCATGGACTTTTTCTTCACCAGTCCGCCGGTCACGTCCTCCACCTGCGCGTTCAGCACATGGATGGCAGGCTCTGCCAGCACGCACAGCACACCCATGAGGATACCGAAAAGGACTAAGAAGGAATCATTCATCCGGGACAGCTCATAGCCCAGCTTATAGCCGATGGGCATGAAGCCCACATTGACGCCGGTAAGGAAGATGACCAATCCAATATACGTAAAGAATACACCAACGGCGATGCGATGCAGGTGCCGGCTGCTCAGCTTCAGGAACAGGACCTGACAGATCAGGAAAAACACCACGATCAGTCCCAGAGCAATGGCAACCTCCTTGCAGGTATGGCCAAGGGTGTGGGCAAAGGCGCCCAGCACATCAGCGCTGACAGAATAATCCGGCACCGTGTAGGTCAAATCGTTCTTAGAGAAAATACCCAGCACCAGAACGGCCAAAATAGGGCCTACCGAACACAGAGAAACCAGACCGAAGGAGTTCTCCTTAGAACGGCGATCACCCAAAACATTGGAAATACCGACACCCAATGCCATGATAAAGGGAACGGTGATGGGGCCGGTGGTAACACCGCCGGAGTCGAAGGCCATGGGCAGCAGCGGAGCATTGCCGTTGACCACCAGCAACAGTGCCAGCGCAAACAGCAGCATATAAAACAGCATCAGGATCTGGGACAAAGATTTCCGGAAAACGATCTTCAGGATCGCCACCACTAAAAATGCACCCACACCAATGCCTACTGCATAGATCAGCACGGTACCATTCATAACGGCACTTACCTGATTGGCAAGGACCTGAAGATCCGGCTCCGCAATGGTAATCAGCATACCAAGCACAAAGCAAACACTCAGAAGAAGTCCTAGCTTTTTCTGACGGGACAAACCGGAACCCACATGGGCGCCCATGGGCGTCATGGCCAGATCTGCGCCAAGGCTGAACAGACCAATGCCCAAAACCAGCATGACAGCGCCGATGGTAAAGGTAGCAAGCTCTGCTTTAGACAGCTCTACCAGCGGTGTCAGCGCCAGAATATAGACGATGACCGTAACGGGAAGAGCAGAATACAGCGCCTCCATGATCTTCGCTTTCAGTTCCTTCAACACATCACCTTATTTCAAAACATATTCCTTGCAATTATATCATATCGTCTTTCCTAAGGCAACCAAAGGAGCGCTTTTTCACGATATTTACCGTTTCTTTACCGCAAGATATAGAAAAAGCCCCCAGCCAAATGGCCGGGGGCTAAAACTTCACTTAGAAAGCTAACGAATTACTCGTAGATCTCGGTGACAACACCGGAACCGACGGTACGGCCGCCTTCACGGATAGCGAAACGCAGGCCCTTCTCGATAGCGATGGGGGTGATCAGTTCAACGTTCATGATGACGTTGTCGCCGGGCATGCACATGTCGGTGCCTTCGGGCAGGGAGATGATGCCGGTAACGTCAGTGGTACGGAAGTAGAACTGGGGACGATAGTTGTTGAAGAAGGGAGTATGACGGCCGCCTTCTTCCTTGGACAGGACGTA